>NZ_JBHVWF010000022.1:0-78280 GCF_042882365.1 Streptomyces sp. NPDC058221
GTGCCGTTCCCCCTCCCATACCCCCCCCCGTTTCCCAACAATTCACCACTGTGGGTTCCGGCATTGTCCCCCCGGTAGCCCGCCGGCCCCGCCCCCCCGGGCGCCGCCCCCGATGCCCACCACCGGTGCACTGCGGCACGGCCTTCGCGCCGCTGCAATCGGCTGGGTTGCGAGCGAGGCTGCTGGGCCGTCCCGGCTGAGCGGGTGCCGTACGTCCCCGCCGGTTGCGCGGCCATGGAACTCAGATCTGGTTCAGGCCGCCGTCGACGTACAGGCTCGAACCGGTGATGAAGCTGCTCTGCTCGGAGGCGAGGAAGGCCACGGCGGCGGCTATCTCCTCCGGGCGCCCGAGCCGGCCCAGCGGTACCTGCGCAGCCAGGTCCTGCCTGAGGCCGGCCGCCTGCTCCGGGTCGGGAGCGAGCCCCGACAGGCCAGGGGTATCGGTCGGGCCGGGCGTGACGGTGTTGACCCGGATGCCGCGTCCCTTGAGCTCGTTGGCCCAGGTGCGGGCGAACGATCGGGTGGCGGCCTTGGACGCCGCGTACACGCCGAACGCCTCCGCGCCGACGTCCACGTTGGTGGAGCCGTTCAAGATCACCGAGGCGCCCTCGTTGAGCAGTGGCAGTGCCTTCTGGACGGTGAACATCGTGCCCCGGACGTTGATATCGAAGAGGGCGTCGAAGTGCTGCTCGGTGATCTGTTCCAGCGTCGAGAAGGCGGCGACGGAGGCGTTCGCGAACAGGACGTCCAGGCCCCGTCCCCGGCTGCGGATCGTCTCGTAGAGGCGGTCCAGGTCGGCCAGGTTCGAGATGTCGCCGATCACCGCGGTAGCCGATGGCCCGATTGCTTCGACGGCCGCGTCGAGTTCTGTCTTGCGCCGGCCGGTGATGAACACGTGTGCCCCCTCGGCCCCCAGCCGGGCAGCGCTGGCCAGGCCGATTCCGGTGCCGCCCCCGGTGACGAGAGCGGTCTTACCCTCCAGCAGTCCCATGTGAATAGCCTCCTCGAGCTTCTGCACCGATCGATGCAGAAACGAACCGTACCTCTTCCGCATCGATCGATGCAGAAATTGACCGTACCTCTTCCGCAGCGATCGATGCGGAAGAGGTACGGTGGGGGAGTGGAGAGCAAACAAAGCGGCCCGATCGGCCGGCCGCGAGGATTCGACGTCGACGAAGCTCTCGAGCGCGCCGTGCTGGTCTTCTGGGACCAGGGCTACGAAGGCGCCAGCCTGGCCAACCTGACCGACGCGATGGGCATCTCCACCACCAGCATGTACGCAGCCTTCGGTAACAAGGAGGAGCTGTTCCGTAAGGCGCTGGAGCGCTACACCGAAGGTCCGGGCGGATATCTGACCCGGGCCCTGGAAGAGCCGACCGCCCGAGGCGTCGCCACCGCGATCCTGGCCGGCACGGTCCGAACCACCACCCGCCCTGCCCACCCCCAGGGATGCCTGGGCGTCCAGGGTGCCCTGGCCACCGGCGACCCCGGGCGTGGAGTCCGTGACCTTCTCGTCGCCTGGCGCAACAACGGCTGCTCCTGCGTCCGAGAGCGGTTCCAGCGAGCCGTCGACGACGGCGACTTGCCTCGGGAGACCGATCCGGGGCTACTGGCCCGCTACATCACCACCTTGGCATTCGGCATCGCCGTGCAGGCCGCGAGCGGTGTCGGCCGCGATGAACTCCAGGAGATGGCCGACGCCGCCCTGCGCAACTGGCCGCTCTCCTGAGAACCGACCGGCGTTCGTCTTCGCGAGCTTCGTCTTCGCGAGCAACTGCTCGCCGTAACGGCCGGTTCTCACACGGATCACATCGGGCCCAGCACCTCGCGGGGCTCGGCGTCCAGTTCGAGCGTTTCGAGTACAGCGAGCAGTTGCCGCTCCTCGTAGCGGAAATGGCTCTCCATGATCGCGGCGACGCCGTCGAGGTGCTGATCGAGCTCCTCGGGCGGTGCGGCTCGGTCGACCGCAGCGCGGAGACTGCCGAGCAGATGGGCGATCATCGAGTGATCCTGCTCAAGTGAACGCAGTACCGGCCGCAGCTCCGGGTGCGCGGCCGCGATGGCAGGGAACAGGGTGCGGTCTTCGCCCTGATGGTGGCCGTCGAGAGCCGTGCAGAAGCCGTGGCAGTACAGCAGCAGTTCACGGGTTGCTGCTTCGCCGGGAGTGCCGTCGGCGAGGGAAGCGCGGGTCACGGACAGCGCATCGCGCAGCCGGAGGTGCACCTGACGGAGTTCTTGGCTCCAGGCGACGAGCCTGGTCGTCTCGCGCTCAGTCACGCGAGAGCGAAGGGTTCGACGAGTGCATCGTCGGCCTCCTTCGGTCCGGCGCCTCCATGCCTGACACGGTCTGCCACCGGCACGCGACGCTGCCGGCACTCTACCGCGCCTGTCACGCAGGTCGACATCGCTGCCGCTCCGGTCCAGGAACAGGCACGGAGCGCAGCCGACCGCTGCGTGGTGCCGTCTTCCGCCCCCAGGCGTCACGGGCACGCCCAGCCGCTCAGCGCGGCTCAGTCGCTGCGGGTCCCGCCGGGGTGGGACCGGTGAGGAGCGATTGGGCGAGTGCGCGGAAGGCTGCGACGAGCCGGCTGCGTTCGTCGGCGCGAACGGCGAGTACGACGTGGCTCGGTTCGACATCGCGCAGGGGGACGGTGGTGAGGTAGGGGCGGCTGGGGCCCTCGATTCCCGGCACGATGGACACGGCACGCCCCGAGGCGATGAGTTCGAGCTTGTCCTCCAGATCCTCGACAAGGGGACCGTCGGGGGCGCGGCTCCCGTCAGGGCGAGGGTCGACGCGCCAGAAGGCATCCCGCGCCGGGTCGCTCGCCCGGATCAGGGGCTCGTCCGCGAAGTCGGCGAGAGCGACCGACTCCCTGCCTGCCAGACGGTGGTCGATGGGGACGACGAGGACTCGTGGTTCGTCGTACAGGATTGTCACGTGCAGCTTGGCGGTCTGCAGCGGCAGCCGGGTGACCACGGCGTCCACCCGGCGGTCCAGCAGTGCGGGACGTACTTGGTCCCAGGAGAGGTGCGCGGTGTTCACATCGGCCTCCGGATGCCGGCGCCGCAGTTCGCGTGCCGCAGGAGTGACGATGATGTTCGTGGTGTAGCCGATGGTGATGCGGGCAGGCTCGGCTGCGGCCCGGGCGAGGGCGGCGGTCGTGCCCGCGGTACGCAGCAGCGCCTTGGCCCCGGGCAGGAAGACCTCGCCCGCCGCCGTCAGGCGGCTGCCTTGCGGGGTGCGGTCCAGCAGCCGCGCTCCCAACTGCTGTTCGAGGCGGCGGATCTGCCGGCTCAGGGACGGCTGCGTGAGGTGAAGGGCCTCCGCAGCGCGGGCGAAGGTCCGGTGCTCGGCCAGGGTGACGAAGTACCGCAGCACTCGAAGGTCGAAGTCTGTGTGAGGTGTCGTGTCGGGCACCTTCGCAGCGTAGCCCGGGATGGTCCGACTCTCGTCAGAACGGGCGATGAGCTGTGGCTATGCCTGAAACGTATGTTCTCTTGCGATATGAGCCTTGGACGCGGACCGGCAGAGCTTCTTAGCGTGGAGCCGTGAGCTCAGGGGCCCGAAAGGGCTGCGGCTCGCCGGCCCGTGCGCATCGCGCTGCAAGGGCCGCGGGCAAGCGCCCCAGCCTGCCCGGAACCCAGTTGTGCAAGCAAGGAGAGACACCCCATGTCCGCACCCACAGCATTGATCACCGGTGGAACCAGCGGAATCGGCAGGGCGACCGCCGAACTGCTCCTCGAACGGGGGTACCGGGTGATGGTCACCGGGCTCGGCAACGTCGCCGAGGCGGAGAAGAACCTGCCCTCCGAGATCGCCGTCGTACGCGCCGACGCCCGCTCCCTGACTGACATCGACCATGCCGTGGACGAGGTCAGGGAACGATTCGGCGCTCTCGACGTGCTGTTCCTGAACGCCGGTATCTCACGCGTGAAACCACTGGCGGCCACGGACGAAGCCGACTTCGACGCGCTGTTCGACACCAACGTCAAGGGCAACTTCTTCACGCTGCAGAAGTCTCTTCCCCTGCTCAACGACGGCGCGTCCGTCATCTTCACCATCGGAGCCGGCACCGGCACCGGCGCACCCGCCCTGAGTGCCGCGAAGGGCTCCCTTCTTCCGCTGATGCGCAGCGCGGCCATGGAGCTGGCACCCCGTGGGATCCGCGTCAACGCCGTCAGCCCCGGCATGATCGACACACCGGTCTACAGCCGGATGGGAATCTCCCGGGAGACCCTGGAGCTGTGGAGCGCGGACATCCCCCTCGGCCGGGTGGGCCTGCCCACCGACATCGCCCAGGCCGTGGCCTTCCTGGCCTCCGATGCCTCCAGCTACATCACCGGGGACAACATCGTCGTCGGCGGAGGCATGGGAGTCGGCGCCTGACCGCACGAGCCGGCTCCGCGGGGCCGGCTCCGCGGGGCCGACTCCGGGCATGCCGCCTCGGGGGACGGCCGGAGCGGATGATCGTGCACAGTGGAGGAATGACCGAGTCGTTCCTGCCTGGTGGCTTCATCAACAACGTGGTGCGTGTCGGCGCCACCGTGCGCCGGCCCGCGTCCATCCGTACAGGGTTCACCGGCGAACTGCTTGAGATGCTGGAGGCCGGCGGCTGGTCCGGCGCGCCGCGCTACCGAGGCCTCGACGAGGAGGGCCGGGAGGTGCTCACCTACCTCGACGGGCATGTGGCCTGGGAACCGCGACAGCCGCCGGCCGTGTACTGCGACGAGAGTCTGCGGCGGGTCACGCAGCTTGTGCGGGAGTTCCACGACCTGACGGCGGCATCGGCACTTGCCGGATCACACGAGGTCGTGTGCCATAACGACCTCTCGCCCAAGAACACGGTCTACCGACCTGCTGGCGGCGCTTTGCGCCCAGTGGCTTTCATCGACTGGGATCTGGCGGCACCGGGCGCGCGAATCCATGACGTCGCCCACGTCTGCTGGCAGTACCTACGACTCGGGCCGGACATCAGGGACAGTTCCGAAGCTGCGCGACGCGTGCGGCTGATCGCGGACAGCTATGAGCTCGTGGACCGGCGTGATCTCCCCTCCGTCATCTTGTGGTGGCAGGACAGGTGCTGGCGCGGCATCGAGTCTGCTGCGAACGCCGGCGACCTCGCGATGATCCGGCTCCGTGACGCCGGGGCGGTGACGGAGGTTCAGAAGGCGTACCAATGGGTCTCCGATCAACGGGTCACCCTGGATCGTGCCCTGCGCTGACCAGGGGGCCCAGGCCCGCCAGAAGCCCGGGATCCTGCCGGTCAGGAAGTTCGCCCGGTCCGCGACGGGTTGCGGCAACACCGCATTCCGAGCGATGGGCAGGCGAGCTGACGTCCGGCGATCGGCAGCTCGGTCATGGGGGTTGTGGGTGCGGTGGCAGGATGGCGGCCCCGACGATCCTGAGAGGTCATCCCCGTGTCCACGCCTGCCGCCTACCTCGCACTGGCGCACACCGAGAGGGACGATTCGGCGCTGCGGCGACTCGCGCAGTGTCCGTACCCTTTCGTATGGCAGGCGCTGGCCACCAATCTGCACACTCCGCCCGCGGTTCTCCTGGAACTGAGCGCAGCACGCGACAGCGTCTGGAACGACAACAGGCTTCTGCACCTTCTGGCACAGCACCCCGGCGCGAACCGCACCGTCCTTCGGGCTGTACTCGACGCCGTGGCCGCGAAGCTCGAACAGGGCGAACGGCCCTACGCCGCCGTGCTCGCTCTCGCAGACCGTCCGGAGTTCGAGCCGGAGGAGGTGAGGACGCTCGGAACTCTTCGCGGGGCATCTGCTCGTCTGCGCCGACTGCTTGCCCGGCAGTTGAGCACCCGGGGCTGATCCCACGCCGCTGCCGAGAGGACGGTGACCGCACCGTGCCACTGGCGCGACGGGCACGGCGCGCCAGGGCCGACCGGAGAATCTGCCGTCGCGAACCGGGCCGGGGCCCGCCGCCAGCGGCGTGGGCCGCCGCCCGGATATGGATGATGGGGGGATGCTGGTGCGCACGGAGCAGTTGTCGCAGGCCTCGCGACGGCCGATGAGAGTGCGGGTGCACACACCCGTCGGCGTCGCCGAGACGCTGTGGCGCGGCGATCCGGACGAAGCCGACGGGCACCATCTCATCGAGTGGACCGTCGACGACGCCATCGTCTGGGGGCAGAACACGCAGACAGCCCCACTGGCCCAGCCAGGGCTCCGGCAGGAGGGCGACCGAGTGGTCATGCGCGGCCGGCTCCATCTGACCGAGGACGGCGCCGCGCACCTGGAGATGGGCGGCTCACCGATCCTGTTCGATCTTGCGTCGCCAACGCCTGCCTGCGCAGACGGCGCATGGGTGGAGATCGGCGTCGACGCCGGCAGCATCGCCGTTTACCCCTACCCGGCCTGACGCGACCCGCTGCCGATGCACGTCGCAGCCCCCCGGCGGTCGGAGGCATCGGCCGATGAGGGGTGAGGTTGTCGGCGATCGGGCCGAGGATGAAGCGAATCCGGGCGCATGTCGGTCATCTGTCGGGGGCTGTCGGCACATGTCGGTCCCCTGTCGGCCGTGCCTGACACCTTTCGAGCCTGACCGCCGGAGATCACCGGACGGTCCTGACTCGGAGGAGCTCCCATGCCCATCCCCGTTACGATCATCGGCGCAGGCCTCGGCGGACTCGTGCTGGCCAGGGTTCTGCACGTCCACGGAATCCCCGTCACGGTGTACGAGGCCGAGCGCTCCCCGACAGCACGTGCGCAGGGCGGGATGCTTGACATCCACGACTACAACGGACAGCTCGCCCTCGAAGCGGCCGGCCTGATGGAAGAGTTCCGCGCCATCGTCATCGAGGGCCGTCAGACGATCCGGCTCGTCGAGAAGGACGGGGTTGTCCTGCACGAGATGGCCGACGACGGGACGGGCGGACGCCCTGAGGTGCAGCGCGGTGAGCTGCGGCGGATCCTGCTCGACTCGCTTCCGGCAGGCACTGTCCGGTGGGGCCGGAAGGCGGGCAGTACCCGGACCCTCGGTGGGGGCCGCCACGAGGTGACGTTCGACGACGGCAGCACCGTTGTCACCAACCTGTTGATCGGCGCGGACGGCGCGTGGTCGCGGGTCCGGCCGCTGCTCTCCACCGCCACACCCGAGTACGCCGGCACGTCGTTCGTCGAGACCTACCTGCTCGACGCCGATACGCGGCACGCCGCGACCGCGAAGGTGGTCGGCGGCGGCTCGATGATCGCGCCCTCCCCAGGCATCGAGATCAGCGCTCACCGGGAGAGCGGCGACACCCTGCATGCCTACGTGGCCTTGTCCAGGCCGGAGCAATGGTTCGCCGGGATCGACTTCACGGATGCCGCCGCCGCGACAGCACGGATCGCGCGGGAGTTCGAGGGCTGGGCGCCGGAGCTGACCGCGCTGATCACGGACACCGATACCAATCCCGTTCTGCGCCCGCACTTCGCGCTGCCGGCCGGGCAACGGTGGGACCGGGTACCAGGAGTGACCCTGATCGGCGACGCCGCCCACCTCTCGGTCCCGAACGGCGAGGGAGCCAACCTGGCCATGCTCGACGGCGCCGAACTCGGCAAGAGCCTCGCCGCGCACCCCGACGACATCGGCGCAGCCCTGACCGAGTACGAGCAAGCCATGTTCGCCCGCAGCGCCGAGCCCGTCACCTTCGAAGGCGCCGAGGTCTTCGGAATCGACTCCGAGAACAACACCGCCCAGGCCATGCTCAAGCTGATCACCGACCCGGGCCGACCGGAGGCGTAGGCGTGGGGACGGCACGAGAACGGCCGCCCGCCGGACGCCGCCGCGACCGGCGGGCGAGGGGTACGAGCCGAATGCGGAACTCCCGGCCCTCAGCTGTAATAGGCGATCTTGTCGTCGAGGACCTCCATGGCCCGGGACAGCGCCTTCACCCGTTCCTCCAGAGCGGCACGGCGCTCGCGCAGGAAAACGACCCGGTCCTGCGGAGAGTGTTCGCCGCGCAGGATGGCGACGAACTCCCGCAGATCCGCGATGCCGAGGCCGGCCTCGCGGAAACAGGTGACCAGGCCTATCCAGAAGACGTCGCTCTCCGTGTACTCCCTGCGCCCGCCGACGGAGCGTTGGATCGGCCCGATGAGTCCCTCACGCTCGTAGTACCGCAAGGTGTCGATGGAGACACCGGTGCGGTCGGCGGCCGCCGCCGGCGTGAGGGTGGCCGTGGAGGTCATCGAGGCTCCTTCCGAGACTGCAGCTTCCGTCGTCACCGCGCCTCGACGAAGCGCGCCAGGTGCTCGTCACCGAGACGCACCCGACGTGCGGCGAGTGCCTCCTGGATCTGTTCCGCCCGGCTCGCGCCGACGATGGGATCGATTCCCTGATGCATCAGCCACGCGAGAACGACCTGGTTCCTCGTGGCAGAGAGCTCGCCGGCGATGTCGTCCAGGGCCGCGAGCACCCGGGAGGTCCCGGGGTGATCATAGGTCGGCGGAAGCGGCTTGTCCGGGCGCACATAAGAACCCCACATCAGCGAGCTGTACGACCATACGGCGAGCCCTTCCGACCGGGCGAAGTCCAGATCCTCGGCGGTGAGCATACGGTGGCCGGACTCCGCGACGGGAGTGAACGGGCGCGGTTGGACGAGTGAGTGGCGCAGTTGCAGGGACGTCCACGGTGCGACGCCCTGCTCCCGCGCGAGCGAACGGGCCCGCCCGACGCGCCAGGCGGCGTGGTTGGCCGCCCCCACCTGCAGAGCCACTCCCTTCGCGACCAGCTCACCGAAGGCGCCGACGGTCTCCGCCAGCGGAACGGTGCGGTCCTCGGCGTGAGCCCAGAGCAGATCGACGTGGTCGACGCCGAGACGTTCCAGGCTCTCCTCCACGCCGGTACTGATGGCGCGGCCGGACAGCCCTTCGGCGCTCTCGGGCCAGGAGTGGGGGACAAGTGGGTTCTGCCGGACCTTCGTTGCGATCCGCACCATGTCGCGCGCACCCGGGCGGGCGCTGAGCCACGCGCCGATGACCCGCTCGCTGGCACCACCGACACCACTGGGGTCGGCCCAGAAGGAGTAGCAGTTGGCGGTGTCGAGCCAGACACCGCCGTCGGCGACGAAGGAGTCGAGGATCGCGAAGGCCTGGTCGGGGGAGACCCGGGTACCGAAGTCCATGGTCCCGAGGACGATGTGCGGGTTGCTGGTATCCATGCCGCCCATCCTCGGATCTGGAGCGCGCTCCAGGTCAAGCAGCTGCCGCAAGATCCTGCGTTGGCAGGCCGGCCGGCCGAGGGGGGGGCGGGTGCGTGATGATGCACGGAACGGGACGAGGAGAACACCCCGCTGCTTCTGCTCAGCCGTTTCGCGCCGTCGAAGGTTCGGCTTGCCGGGGACGTTGTCGCTCATCTCCTGCCAGGTGGACACCACCAACGGGGCTGCGGCGCCTCCGCCGTCTTCGGTACCCCCGATTTCAGGGCCGAGCGCTCGGGCCCGGGGGACGGCCCCGAGGCCGACCCGTACGGAGTACGTCGATGGAGACGCGCATGTAGGTGGCCGGCGACGCCGCGAGCGGGACCGCGACCCGTTCCTGAACGCGGCCGGGCCGCCTCCGGTCCTGGACCAGGCGGCCGGATGACAGGGTTCGGCCGTCTCAGCCGCCGGAGTGTGTCCGGTGGCGCGCGGGGCATGACGGCGGCGGCGTCGGCCACGAGACGTACGCGGGGGCGCGAGAGCGTACGAACTCGTCAAAGGACGTCGTAGGTCAGGTGTGTCGCGGTCGACGTCGAGGTCACGCTTCGCTGTACGAGAGTGCGCGGCGACCCTCCGGTGAACAGTGGCGTCCCGGCGCCCAGCACGACGGGGGCGAGGTGCAGGGTCAGCGCATCGACAAGTCCGGCGTCGAGGGCCGACGCGATCGTGGCGCCGCCGCCCATGAGGACGACGTCCAGGTCCTTGCCGTTGCGCATCGATGCCGCCTCGGCGCGCTCGCGCGCAGCGGTCACGGCATCGGGGAGGCCTGTTGTCACGAACGTCCAGTCGAGGCCGGTGAGCCGCACCGACTCCGGCGGTGTGCTCGTCACGACGAGGAACGCGGGCTTGCCGACCTCCCCTGCGCCGTAGCCGGTCGTGTCGTCCCAGCCACCCGGACCGTCGACCACGTCGAAGAGCTGACGGCCCAGGATGACGGCACCCGAGCGGGCGGTCCCCTCCCGCAGATAGCGACGGTCCTCGGGGTCCTCGGAGAACGCCCAGGTGTGCAAGGCCTCGCCGCCGGTGCCCAGACCATTCTGCGGGCCGGGGTCGGGCCCGGTGACGAAGCCGTCGAGAGAGACCGAGATGTCCGCGATAATTCGAGTCATACCAGTGCAGACTTGGTTCGCCGCTCATACTCATCGCTCACCACGGCGTGCACTTCTTCTGAGGATCCTCCGGAAGAAGTGCACGCGAAAGGTACGCGTAGGGGCCCGGCCGGGGCGCGGGTTCGGCAGGTGCCCTGCGGTGGGGCGGCCAACGGGCGGTCCCGGTACGTCCGAGCGGCTCAGACGAACGCACCGAGGCCGGTGATCGCGCGGCCGGTGATGAGGGTGTTGATCTCCCTGGTCCCCTCGTACGAGTACAGCGCCTCCGCGTCGGCGACGAAACGGCCGATGCTGTAGTCGAGCACGATTCCGTTGCCGGCCAGGAGCTCGCGTCCCCAGCCGACGACCTCGCGCATACGCGTGGTGCAGTGAGCCTTGGCCATCGCCGAGTGCTCGTCGCGGAAGGTGCCCGCGTCCTCCAGCTGGGCGAGCCTCACCACCATCCCGAGGCACGAGGTGGCGTCGCTGAGCATGCGGACCAGGAGGTCCTGGACCAGCTGGAAGCGTGCGACGGGGCCACCGAACTGCTCGCGCTCACGGGTGTAGTCCAGGGCGATGCGGTACGCCGCCAGCATCACTCCCACAGCCTCCCAGGCCACGCCGCTCCTGGTGTGCCTGAGGACATCGGCGGTGTCCCGGAACCCGTGAGCCTCCTGGAGCCGGTTCTCCTCGGGGACCCGGCAGTCCTTGAGGACGATGTCGGCGTTCTCCACCGTCCGCAAGGCGATCTTGTTCTCGATGAGACTCGCTGAGAAGCCGGGCGTCGAGCTGTCGACAACGAACCCGAGAACGCCGCCCTCGCCTCCGTCCTCCCTGGCCCAGACGACCACGAGATCGGCGAAGGTGGCGTTGCCGATCCATCGCTTCTCACCGTTGAGCACCCAGGTGTCGCCCTCACGCCTCGCCGTCGTCCGCAGCCCTGCCGCGACATCGGACCCGCCTTGCGGTTCGGTCAGCGCGAACGCGCCGATCTGTTCCATCCGCCCCATCGCGGGCAGCCAGCGGCCGCGCTGCTCGGCGGAACCGCAGCGGGCGATACTGCCCATGGCCAGTCCGGCGTGCACGCCGTAGAACGTGGCCATCGACGCGTCGACGCGCGCCATCTCCATCGCGATGAAGCCGCTCAGCAGACTGCCGGCCGTAGTGGCGCCGCACTCCTCGAACGCCAGACCGGCGATGCCCAGTTCTCCGTACCGCGGGATCAGGTGGTGCGGGAACGACGCCTTCCCCCACCAGGTGTCCGCATGCGGGGCCACCTCCTCACGAAGGAACTCCCGGACGCGGTGGAGCGTCTTGCGCTCTCCGTCGTCCAGCAGTTCCTCGAACCGGTACAGGTCCTCTTCCAGCATGCCGTCAGCCATCTGTCCGCCCTCGTGCCGCGTGATCGGGTCGAGCTCGTACGCTGCCCGACCACCTACCCGGTGATCCACCAGGGATACCGGGCGGCATCCACCCGGACCCACGAGCGCCCGTCGTCGGCGGGTTCGCCCCGACGACGGGCCGGACACAGTGGTCCTCAGTACGGGCGGTCCCCGGCGATGGCGACGCGTTCGGCCACCCGTCGGTGCGGGGCGTAGTCGTTGACCGCGTAGTGCTGGGTGGACCGGTTGTCCCAGAACGCCACGTCGCCCGCGCGCCAGCTGAACCTGACCTGGAACTCCGGGGCATGGGCCTGCTGGAACAGCAGCCGCAGCAGGCGGTCGCTCTCCTCCCTGGCGAAGCCCACGATCCGGGTCGTGAACGAGGCGTTGACGAAGAGGGTCCGGCGTCCCGTACCGGGATGACGTCGTACCACCGGGTGTTCCACCGGAGGGAACTGCTCCTGGTGGGGCACCAGACGGTCAGCCGGGTAGAAGCGGGAGAAGCCGGGGATGAAGTCGTGCACCGCCCGTGCCCCCTCGATGCGCTCCTTCACCTCCTGAGGCAGGTTGTCGTAGGCAGCGGCCATGTCCGCCCACAGGGTGTCGCCGCCGACGGGAGGCACCTCGCGCAGTTGGAGGACCGCCCCGAGGGCGGGACGCTCGCGGAAGGTCACATCGGCGTGCCAGACGTTCTCGAACGTTGGTACGGCTGTCCGGTCCAGTCGGACCACCTCGGGATCGTCGCCCGTGGCGAGCAGCGGGTTGGTCTCCAGTTCCCCCCAGTGTCCGGCGAAGTCACGCTGCTGCCGGGAGGTCAGGTGCTGGTCGCGGAAGAACAGCACCTTCCACTCGAGCAGGGCCCTGTCGAGTTCGGCCTGCAGGTCCGGGCCGACGGGCCGGGACAGGTCGACACCGTGGATCTCGGCGCCGATGACCCGGCCCAAGGGCACCACGGTGAACAGATCGTAGGACCGGTCGGTCCATCCTTCGGGCACCCGCCGCAGAGTGCGCGGGCCTTCGTACAGCCCGTCGGCGGGGATGCGGTGGTCGCGCAGGGCGGGCGGTGTGCCGGTCGCGGTTTCGGTGGTGGCGGTCATGTTGCTCCTCCGGGTTGAGCGGTGTGCGATCAGCGGGCGGCGTTGCGTACCGCCGTTCCGATCTCGGCGCGCAGCGCCGCGTACTCGGGCAGCCCTCGCAGGTCGTCGGGTTCGACGCCGGTACGGGGCAGGCCGATGGGGATGTCGAGGGCGATGGTTCCCGGCCTGCTGGAGAGGACGACGGTGCGGGTGCCGAGGAAGACCGCCTCGTCCACGCTGTGCGTGACGAAGACCGAGGTGGTGCCGGTCTCCGCGCTGACCGTCCGCAGGTCCTCCTGAAGCCGTTCGCGGGTCAGTGCGTCGAGCGCGGCGAAGGGTTCGTCGAGCAGCAGCAGGCGTTTGCCGCCCGCCAGGGCGCGAGCGATGGCCACGCGCTGCTGCTGACCGCCGGAAATCTGCCAGATGCGGCGGCTGGCGGTGTCGGCCAGACCGACACGTTCCAGCAACTCGGCTGTGCGCCCCGCACGTTCCACGCGGGGAACGCCGGCGTACTTGAGGGCCTGGCCGATGTTGTCGCCGACCGTGCGCCACGGGAAGAGGCGGGGCTGCTGGAAGACGATTCCCGCCTGGCGGCCCGGCTCGGGGGTCTCGCCGTTGACGGTGACCTCCCCCTCGGTGGCCCGCTCGAAGCCTGCGATCAGCCGCAACAGGGTGCTCTTGCCGCACCCGGACGGGCCGACGAGGACCAGGAACTCACCGGCCGGTATCTCCAGGGAGACGGGACCGAGAGCGGTCACCGCCTCAGCACCGCGGCCGTACGTATGGCGCACGTCCCGCACGGAGACGGCCGTCGGCGACTCGCTGCCCCCTGCGCCGGCCCGCGCTGTCCCGGCTGCGGCACCCCTCTCCAACGCGCTGTCCTCCCTGCCGACGTGGGCGAACTCCCCGGCGGCGTTGCGGCTGTCCTTGTCGACGTCAGGGAGAGACGGCATCGGTGAGCCCTTCCACGTAGACGGACTTGCGCAGCGTATCGAGGTCCGGAGCCGTGTCGATCTGCTTCTGGTCGACCAGGAACCGGGCGGAGCTCTGCAGGTTGTCCGCCAGTCCACCGACCTTGCCCGGCGTGCCGAGCCACTTTGCGTCAGCCTGGTCGGCCGGCTTGAGGAAGATGCCCTGCTTGATCTGAGCGGCGGCTTCGCCGGAGCTTATACCGAGCTGTCTGCCCACGGCGGTGGAGGCGGCGGTGGGATCGTCGTGGATCAGGTCGAGTGCCTGGGCCTGTGCCTTCCGCCAGGCGGGCAGCACATCGGGGTGTGCCTTGATGAAGGCGGTGGCAGCGACCCCGAGGTCGAGCGTGGGATTGCCGGAGGCGGCGAGCTCGCGGCTGGAGATGAGCACCTTGCCGGTCTTCTTCAGCTCGTCGAGGGTCGGCAGCCAGACATACGAGGCGTCGATGTCGCCCCGCGTCCAGGCCGCCAGGATGTCCTGCGGTTCGAGGTCGAGGAGCTGGACCTTCGAGGCGTCCACCCCGGCCTTGTGGAGTGCGGCGAGCAGGCTGTAGTGCGAGGTGGAGCTGAACGGGGTCGCCACCTTGTGCCCCTCCAGGTCCTTGACCGAGGAGATCTTCGAGCCGTCGCGGGCGACCAGGGCCTCGTTCTCTCCGGCCACATCCAGGACCCAGGTGACCTGGTAGGGAATGTTCAGCGGCTTCGAGAGCCCTCGGGCGACCGGGCTCGAACCGATGGCGGCGAGGTCCACGGCTCCGGCGACGAACGCGGTGTTGATGCTGGCACCCGAGTCGAACTTGGTCCATTTGATCGTGTAGTCCGGCAGCGCCTTCTCCAGCCACCCCTTCTCCTTGACGATCAAGTCGCCGCTGGGGAAGGCCTGGTAGGCGATCCGAACGGTCTTGCCGCCGCCCTTGCCGCCCGCTCCGGAACCGCCCTGGCCGCACGCGGTCACCACCAGCAGGGCTCCCAGTGCCGCGGCGAGCGAGGAGGTGCGGAGCCAACCGCGTGTTCTGGGCATAGGTGTGTCCTTCATACGAGTACGGGTGTGGGCGGGTGTGTTTGCGGGCCGGTCACACGTGCCGCCGCCACGGAGCGAGCCGGTTCTCCAGCGCGCGCAGTGCGGCGTCGATGAGCAGACCGGAGATTCCGATGGCGAAGAGGCCGAGCACGACCGTGTCGGACTGGTTGTAGCGCTGGGCGTCGCGGATCATGCCGCCGATCCCCGGCAGTCCGTTCACCGTCTCGGCGGCCACCACCGAGGAGTACGCGATGCCGAATGCGAGCCGGACACCGATGAGGATCTCGGGCAGTGCGGACGGCAGCACGACCGAGGCGACGACCTGTCCGCGCCCGGCCCCGATCGCTCGGGCGGCCTCCACCAGAGCGGTCGGGGCGGATGCGACGGCCGATGCGGTGGCCACCGCGACCGGCGGCATGGCCGCGATGGCCAGCAGCCAGAGCTTGGGCGCCTCGTCGATGCCGAACCAGATGATCAGCAGGCTGAAGTAGGCGAGCGGCGGCAGCGTACGCAGGAACGCCACCGCGGGCTCCAGCACGACCCGCACCCAGGGCAGCGTGCCCATGAGGAGCCCGATGACGAGACCGGCGACGACCCCCGCGCCGGCGCCGATCAAGATACGGCGCAGACTGATCCCGAGGTGTTCGATCAGGGTGTGACCCTGGTAGCCGCGCACCCCGTCGTGGGTCCCGGAGGTCTCCAGCAGTGCCCGCCACACGGCGGCGGGCGACGGCACGAGCACCGTCGACCACACCTGGAGCGAGACCACCGACTGCCACAGGGCGAGAAGGGCGACCAGCGCCACCAGGCGGAGCCCCACGCGGCGCAACCGGGCGGCACGTTCCGGCCGCCGTACGACCGGAGCCTGCTCACTGGACGGGCCCGCCTCGGCGGACCGCTCCTGTACGGATATGGGCGTGGACATGAAGAGCTCTCCGGGGGGCATGGAGTGGCGCCGGGCCTGAGGACAGATCGGCAGGGCGGATTGCGCGTGCAGAGCAAGGTGAGGGACGCGGCGAAGGCGAGAGGTACGCGGCCTATCGGGAGGCGAGATCCGTACGGCCCGTGAGCATGACGGGCACGTCACTCAGGCATCGCTGAAGATGCCGCGGCAGGCTTCAACAGGAAGCGCTGGAAACACGGCAGAGATCGATGTGGAGACACTCCACCAGAAGACGATCGGCTGTCACGGCAGTTGTTCTAGCACAGTGGCCCAGGTGACACCAGATGACCTCCGAGGACTGAGACGCCGCTGCAGGGCTTCGGCCGGTATGTGCGGCCCTGGATGCGGGGGCGGGCCGGCCCCGAAAGCCGGGGAGCCGACCGCCGACGCAGCGGCATCCATCCGGACCGCCCGTGGGCCTGCAGGACGTGCCCGCGTCCACACCCTCGGTCACGGACGGGGCGTCGAGAGCAAGGGTGCGGTCGGACGGCGCTACGAGAAGGGAGCCGGGCCATCACCCGAAACCGGCACGACGGTGAACTCGCTCTCGTGAGCATGGCTGGCCGGCTCCAGGTGGACCTGCCGTACCTGACCGTCCGGCATGCAGAGGCGCAGCCGGTCACTGTCGTGCAGGTCGAAGATCCGGCTGGTGGGAACACCCCGCAGACTGCCGCGCCACCCGTCGGGCCCAACCCTGACCAGATGAGCCTCCACCGGGATCTGCAGGCGCCCGGCGACAAGCACCGCGTCTCCCTCGTACCGAGTCGTCATAACCACCACGGTCGCGCCGCCCTCACCGCGCAGCAACCGCAGCGCCCGTCACGAGGCGTGGCACGGCCGGGCGCACCGCCCGGGGCGAGTGCCACACGTAGCGAACACCGGCAGATGCCGGTGACATCGGTGGCGAAGCGCCACATGTTCCGGGACCACCTTGTGGTCCAAGGGTGACGGGCATGCAGCCGCCCGGTCCGCGGTCGGCGGGGGAGCGGAACCGCGTGCCATGGGCTGTACTCGGTAGCGACTCTCCGCAAACAGTTCTCGAAGTCTCGTGGAAGGTGGTTCCTCGTGGTCAGCATCAAGGGTGTGTGCACGCGTCGGTTGGTCACGGGTGTTCTGCCGGCGGTGACAGCGGGCGTGGCGCTCGGCGCGTTCTCCCTCGCAGGGTCCGCAAGCGGAGCTCAGCAGGAGGCGGCGACAAGCCGTCCGGGCCAGCCGACCATCGTGCTGGAACACGGCGCGTTCGCGGACGCCTCCAGCTGGAACGGGGTGGTGGGGGAGCTGCGCCGGGACGGCTACCCGGTCGTGGCGGCGGCCAACCCGCTGCGCGGCCCGGCCTACGACGCTGCCGCCCTGCGCGGCGTTCTCGACCATGTCAAGGGCCCCAAGATCGTTGTCGGACACTCGTACGGCGGCAACGTCATCAGTGCGGCCGCCACCGACGATCCGCAGGTGAAGGCCCTCGTCTATGTTGCCGCGTTCCTGCCCGCCCCCGGGGAGAGCGCCCTGGAACTCACCGACAAGTACCCCGGCTCCACCCTCTCCGACACGCTCGACCCCGTCCCGTACACCCTGCCGGACGGCACCACCGGGACCGACCTGTACATCCAGCAGGACAAGTACCGCCACCAGTTCGCCGCCGATGTCCCTCGCGCCACCGCTGACCTCGCCGCCGCCACTCAGCGCCCCGTCGCCCAGGCCGCCCTTGAGGAGAAGGCCACATCTGCCGCGTGGAAGCACAAGCCCGTCTGGGACATCGTCACCACACAGGACCTCAACATTCCCCCGGCTGTCCAGCGCTACATGGCGCGTCGCGCCCATGCGCACACCACTGAGGTCGCCGCCTCCCACGCCGTCGCGGTCTCGCACCCCCACCGGGTCGCCGACGTCATCGAGCAAGCCGCGACCGGCTCCGTCACAGCGTCCTGACACCGGTCCCCGAGGGCGGTACCTCCCCTCCGATGCTGCCGGGTGCCCTTGCCAGGGCACTGGCTGGTCCTGGTAGTTGAGGAATTTCAGGCCCGGTTCCCCGCTGTGGTGGTGGTTCGTGTCCACCACGCCCGGGATGAGCTGGTCGATGGTCAGCGGTGTGTCCGGACCACCGAGTTCGGTGCGGACATGCCTGGGGCGGACGCCCCCTCCTCACCGTGACATAACCCAACCCAACCCGGCCCAGTCGCCCGGTCAGCGCACCAGACCTTCGGCCTTTTGACTGACTAGCCACTCTCCTACATGGTGTCACTCATGCCCAGGCCGAAAAGTGACGACAAACGCGCGGCGATCATGGCCGCCGCCACACAGATCATCGCCACTCAGGGGCTGGGGGCGGCGACGGCGGCGATCGCGAAGGAGGCCGGCGTCTCGAACGGTTCACTGTTCACCTACTTCGACACCAAGGCGGATCTGCTCAATCAGCTCTACCTGGAGCTGAAAGGCGAGATGGGGGCAGCCGCACTCGGCGGCCTGCCCGACGCCGATGGGCGCGCCCAAATGCTGCACATGTGGTCACGCTGGCTGGATTGGGCGACGACCAACCCCCACAAGCGCCGCACCCTTGCGCAGCTCCAAGTCTCCGATGAGATCACGGCGTCCACCCATGGAGTCGCGGGCCAGACGCTGGCGGGCATGGGAGAGATCCTGGAGCGCAGCCGGGCGAGCGGTCCGATGCGCGATGTCCCGGCGGCCTTGGTGTTCACGCTGTGCAATGCCCTGGCCGAGGCCACCATCGATTACATCATCCGCGACCCGGGTCACACCGAGCAGCACAAGCGGTCCGGTTTCGACGCGCTCTGGCGCATGATCGGCTAGCTGACCGCGCGCCCGGTACATCTCCGCCGAGGCGAGCACCCGTGGCGAGTGGAAGCCCGGCGGCCCGAAACTGCCCGGCGGGGACGCATACGCCACTTCCAAGCAATGCAACCTGGCAACGGTGCTTGCCTTCGCCCGCGAGACACCCCGGCTGCGGTTCAACGCCATTGAACCCGGCTTCGCCCGCGGTACGGATCTCGGCCGTGACGCCGGCCTGTTCCTGCGTCTGCTCTCGAAGTACCTGCTCTCACCACTGGCCCCGCTCATCAAGTACTGGACCAACCCGGGCACCGCCGCGCGCATGATCACCCGAGTGCTCACCCACGATTCGGACGCCACCGGCGTCTACTACGACGAGAAAGGACGCCCCATGCAGGGTTCAGCACAGGTGCATGACCCGGCAGTCAGGGCCCGGGTCATCGCCGAGACCCGCGCACTCCTCAAGACAGTTCCCGCCTGAGGGAACGACCTGGGCATGCGCTCCGTCACCATCTGCTCAAGCACATCGGGCTTCTCTTCGAGCCACGTCGGGCCTCGGGCCGATCGTCGCGAACGTCATCTGAACGAGCCCCGCTCGCCCCGCGGTGCCCCCGGCGGTTCAGCAGGCGCGGCCCCGCAGCCGGTGCGCGTGCGCCGGATACGCCCCGAGAATGCGCACCTCGGACGAGAAGAAGTGCAATTCCTGCAGGGCGAGGGCGACGCGGGGCTCGTCGGGGTGGCCCTCGACCTCCACGTAGAACCGGCTGGGGCTCAGCCCGGCGCCGATCTGGTAACTCTCGATCTTGGTGAGGTTCACGGCGTTGCTGGCGAATCCGCCGAGCGCCTTGTAGAGCGCGCTGGGAATGTTCCGCACGCAGAAGAACAGGCTTGTCATCGTCGGCTCGCCCGTGTCCGGTGCGAGGGCCGAGTCCCGGGAGAGCACAACGAAGCGCGTGGTGTTGTCCGGATCGTCCTCGACCTCGGACCGCAGGACGTCCAGCCCGTAGAGCCGTGCAGCGGCAGGCGGTGCGAGCGCAGCGTGCCGTGGATCGCCCAGCTCCGCCACCTCACGCGCCGCCCCGGCCGTGTCATCGCTGACGAGGGTGCGCCAGCCGCCCTCCCGCAGTACTTTCCGGCACTGCCCCAGGGCATGTACGTGGCTGCGAACACACTCCACCTGGTCGAGGGCCGTACCGGGGACCCCCATCAGGTCGAAGCGGATGGCGAGGAAGTATTCGGCGACGATGAACAGCCCCGATTCCGGCAGCAGATGGTGTACGTCGGCCACGCGTCCGGCGGCGGAGTTGTCCACCGGGATCACCGCGACATCGGCGGTACCCAGGGTGACGGCGTCCAGGGCCTGCTCGAATCCCGTGCAGGCGAGCTCGCGGCCTCCGGGAAACAGGACATGGGATGCCATCGACGAGTTGGATCCGGGTTCACCCTGATATGCGACGGTGGTCACCGTGTTCAGCCTTCCGCTGTGGGGCTCTGGGGCAGGGCGGCAGAAGCTCCACCGCGAAGCGTGTGAACTGCAGTATCGGTGAGCTGTCCACTACCGGGCGAACCAGGTGGCTCTGTTCATGAGTGTGCGGTTCTGGCGCAGATCTCCGGGAGCCGTCACGGAGCGTCACCTCGATGTTCAATTGGGAGGGGACTGTTCGCGTAAGACCGCTGCGGGGCCGGCGGACTGCCCGCGCCGGACATGCGCCGAGCCGTTCTCCCGGCTGGAGTTGGCAGCAGAAGACCTCAGACTGCGACGGAGAGCAGGTCCACCACGAAGACGAGTGTCGAGCCCGCCGGGATCAACGGCGAGGGTGACTGGTTGCCGTAGCCGAGGCGCGGGGGAACGATGATCTCGCGCCGGCCGCCGACCTTCATCCCTCTGACTCCGCGGTCCCAGCCCTTGATGACCTTGCCACCGCCCACGGCGAACTTGAACGCCTGTCCCCGGTGCCAGGAGGTGTCGAATTCCTTTCCCGACTCGAAGGTGACCCCGACGTAGTGAACCTGGACAACCCTGCCCGGCTTCGCCTCAAGCCCGTCCCCGACGACCAGGTCGCGGACAGTCAGCTCGGTGGGAGCGTCACCCTCCGGAATGTCGATCTCGGGCTTCGTCACTTCAGTCATTGCAGCCTCATTCGCTCCCCGCCGGGAGCCCTCATGCAGACCAGCCGGGCGCATGGTCACTCCGTAAAGTAGATCATCATGCTGCCGTGAGGGCTGCCGGCTCCGTCAGGTGCCGCATGGTTGGCCGCGATCCACCTCTACTCGCAGCCGGACGTAGTCGCTGTCCATCGGCCCTGCACGGCGCGCACCGTCCGGCCGCCAGCCGTGCCGGGCGTAAAAGCGCTGCGCTCGAGTGTTGGACGCCCAGCACTCGAGCACGCCCTCGGCACACCCGGCGGCGGCCGCCCGCACGATGAACTCCCTGTGCAGGGCCCCGCCGACCCCGTTTCCCCAGGCACGCGGCAGCACCCCGATCTGATACAGCTCATAGTGCGTGGCGGCGTCGAGCTTCTCATGGTGCGGCGGGCCGGCGGTGAGCAGGCCGACCACCGAACCGCCCGGGCCTTCCGCACACAGCGTGGTCCGCGTCGGCGTGGAGAGCACACGCGCCCAGGCATCGCGCCGCTCCGCCCGCCCCGCCGGGTCGGTGAGCTCCTGACCCGGCATGCCGCCCGCGGTGTAGTACGCGGATCGGGCCCGGGTGTGCACCTCTGTCAGGATGTCGACGTCCTGGATGGTTGCCTCGCGGAGGCGGAATCCCTTGTCCATGCCCCTCCGGACGCCCACACCGTTCCGACCGGTTCCCCCGCGTGAAGCCGAGCGGGTCGTCGACGAGGTTACCCAGGGGCCCCGCACCGGGCCGGGCCCCTGGGATACTTCCGTGCTGTGAGTCCCTCAGAAATTGCCCTGCAGATCCGCGCCGCTTCCCACCTGACGGGTGACTTTGTCCTCCGCTCAGGCCGTAGAGCCTCGGAGTACTTCGACAAGTACCGCTTCGAGAGTGACCCCGTTCTGCTCGATTCCATTGCCCGGGCGATGGTTGCGCTCGTGCCGGAGGACACTGAGGTACTGGCCGGCCTCGAGATGGGTGGCATCCCGGTGGTTACCGCGCTGAGCTGGCACACCGGCCTTCCCTGCGCCTTCGTCCGCAAGCAGGCCAAGTCGTATGGAACGTGCCGTCTGGCTGAAGGCGCGGACATCGCCCGGCGGCGAGTGCTGGTCGTGGAAGACGTGGCCACCAGCGGTGGGCAGATTGCGCTCTCCGCCGCCGACTTGCGTGATCTGGGTGCAGATGTACGCGAAGCGCTCTGCGTCATCGACCGCCAACAGGGCGGGGCCGAGGCGCTTGCGTCCGAGCGCATCCAACTGCTGTCACTGCTGACTGCGGACGATCTGAGGACTGGATGAGGGCCGGAACTCAACCACGGACGAAGCTACTGCGTGTACCGACGGACCGGACCCGGGCCCAAGGTCAGGAGCCCGCGCGGTGGGGCAGCTGCCAGCCGGGGCGGGGGAAGTGGCAGGTGTAGCCGTCCGGGTAGCGCTGCAGGTAGTCCTGGTGGTCCGGTTCGGCCTCCCAGAACGCGCCCGCCGGCACGACCTCGGTGACGACCGGACCCGGCCAGAGCCCGGAGGCATCGACATCGGCGATGGTGTCCTGGGCGACCCGCCGCTGCTCGTCGTCCAGATAGAAGACGGCGGACCGGTAGCTGAGGCCCACGTCATTGCCCTGCCGGTTCCTTGTGGACGGATCGTGGATCTGGAAGAAGTACTCCAGGAGGGCCCGGTAGTCGGTGACCACGGGATCGTAGGTGATCTCGATCGCCTCGGCGTGCTTTCCGTGGTTCCGGTAGGTCGGCTCGGGCATGTCGTCGCCGCTGTATCCCACCCGGGTGGTCACCACTCCGGGCAGTGTCCGGATCAGCTCCTGCATTCCCCAGAAGCAGCCACCCGCCAGCAGGGCCTTCTTCTCGCTGTCAGCCATCACAGGTCACCTTTTCTTTCATCCGTGAAACAGCCTTGCATTACCTGACGCAGCCGCTCATCATCCAATGTTCAGCCGCCGGCGGCGGGCCGTGCGGCCCGCTCGGGGACATACGCCGTGCCGATCCCCGTGCGCCTGTGCGTCTGAGGGAGTCCATGCTGACGACGACCGCCGCCGCCGTGGGAGAACCCTGGAGATCGCGTTGCCGCAGACCGTTCATTGAGCGGCCGGGGCGGTAGTGGTCCGCTTTCGGGCACGGTACGCGGCTGCCTTGATCTTGTTCCCGCAGGAGTCCATGCCGCACCACTGCCGCCGCATGCCGCGGGACCTGTCGATGTAGACGCGGGTGCACTCCGGGTTGCCGCATTCCTTCATCAGAGGCACGTCCGGCCCGCTGAGCAGCTCGACGGCGCAGCGGGCGACGCTGGACAGGGCCTGCTCGGGGGTCGCCTCGGTCCGGCGCCCGGTCGCGGTCAGCTGCGGCGTCGCGGGCGGCTTGCGGGCGGCGTCGTTCAGTACTCCGAGCGACTCCGCGTCGAACCCGCCCCCGAGACGACGGTCCGTGACCAGCTGGTAGATGGCTTCTCGTACGGTCGTGGCCTGCTCGACGCCATCCTCCGTACCGGGGACGATCATGTCGACGACTCCGGACTCCAGATACCAGGCGTTCAGCCGGTCCGGCGTCACGAACATCTCGAAACGCGCCGAACGACGGGCGCGGAGGGTCGCCGCGAAGTCGAGGGCGGGGTTTCCGCAGACGAAGACATGATTCAGGTTCACATCACCATTCTGGCAGGTGACTGTCGTGTGGAGCAAGACCATCACCTGTCAAGGCGGTGAACTGTCCGGAAGTCTGCGCTCGCTCCGCCGCCGCGTCAGAGCCTGTCCTTCCCGGCCCCGGGGCAGGCTGCGGAACCAGTGACGGCGCTCTGTGTCCCGCCGGTGTCCAACCGTAGCTCGCGCCCCCGCCAGCGCTTCCGCAGCCAGCGGTCGTGACTCGCGACCACGATCGCGCCGGGGCCCGTACCCATGGCCTCCTCCAGTTCGTCGGACAGGCGCGGAGACAGGTGGTTCGTGGGCTCGTCGAGCAGCAGCAGCTGCGGAGGGTGCGCCACCAGGAGGGCGAGCGCCAGCCGGCGGCGCTGTCCGACCGAAAGAAGCCCGACCGGTTTGTCCATGTCCGCTTCTTGCATCAGACCGAGCGAGCCGAGTGTGACCGCCTCGGCCCGTTCCGCGCCCAGGGACGGCTCGTAGGTGTCCCGGACCGTACGGTCCGGCCGGTCGAACACCGTGTCCTGAGCGAGCATTCCCACCGTCAGCCCCGCCCGTCGGCGGATGTCCCCCTCGGCCGTGAGGCGGCCGGCGAGAACGGCGAGCAGTGTCGACTTGCCCGCCCCGTTGCCTCCCGTGATCAGCAGGCGGTCGTTCGCCGACACCTCCAAGTCGTCCAGCACGAGCCGGCCCGGGACCCGCACACCGTGGAGGGCCACCAGCGGGTCCTGGCTCGCCTCGACGGATACGGAGAGCGTCGGTCCGGAGAAGCGCAGCGGCCGCGGCGGCTCACCGACCTGGGTCCGTTCCAGCTCCTCGAGCCTGCGGCCGGCGTTGCGCACCCGGCGTGAGATCTGGCTCTGCACACGCCCGGCCCGGAGGCCGTACCCCATCTTCTCGTTGTCCCGCCGCCCTCGGTCGGGTGCCACGCGATGCGCCGTGACGCCGGCTGAATGACGTAGCGCCTCCAGGTCCTCCTGTTCCTCGGCGTAGCGCTGCTCCCAGCGTTCCCGCTCCGCACGCTTCTCAGCGAGATAGGCGGTGTAGTTGCCGCCGTAGCGGACGGGGCCGGACACTGCGGGATCGAGGTCGATCAGGTCCGTGCAGACGGCGTCGAGGAAGGCCCGGTCGTGGCTGGCCACCACCACGGCCCCGGGCAGGTCGCTCACCTGCTCCTCGACGAAGGCGGCGGCAGCGTCGTCGAGGTGGTTGGTCGGCTCGTCCAGCAGCAGCGCCGAAGGACGCCGGATCAGCAGCGCTGCGATGGCCAGGCGGCCCCGCTGCCCGCCGGACAGGGAACCGAGCGTCCGCTCGTGTCCGAACGCGCCGAGGCCGAGGCCCTCCAGCACGAGGGTCGCGCGCCGGTCGGCGTCCCAGGCCTCCAAGTGCTGGGCCTCCTCCAGCCGCCTGCCATACGCGTCGAGCAGTTCGGGGTAACCGGGCTCGTCTTCCGCGGCGCGGGCGAGTTCCCCGGTGAGCCGATCGAGGTCGGCGAGGGCCTCGCGGACCTCGGAGAGTGCCTCGTCCAGCACCGCGGCGATCGTCGACGTGGTCTCGAACGGTGTCTCCTGTTGCAGGAAGCCCAGGTCGGGCGGGCGAGTGACGCTGCCCGCGTCGGGCTCGTCCGCCCCTGCGAGCAGCCGCAGCAGGGTGGTTTTGCCGACGCCGTTCTCCCCGATCAGGCCGATGCGGTGGCCGGGGGACGCGGTCAGGGAGACGCCGTCGAGCACCCGGCGGTCGCCAAGGCTGCGGATGAGGTCGTGGGCGGTCAGAGCGGGGTGAGGCATGAGCAGCCATCCAAGGTGTTCGGTGTCTGGCCCGCCGGGCGCGAGCCTCGGACGCGGGTCACATCGGCACACCGGCGGCTCACACCTCGGGAGCCCTCATCTCCCTGAGCGTGCCGTCGGCCAGCCGGAGCCACCGGTTCACGCCGATCCCGGTGAGGAACCGCTCGTCGTGGCTGACCACCACGAACGCGCCCCGGTAGGAGTTCAGGGCGCTCTCCAGCTGACCCGCGCTGACCAGGTCGAGGTTGTTCGTCGGCTCGTCGAGGAGCAGCAGCTGGGGTGCCGGCTCGGCGCACAGCACGCAGGCCAGGGTGGCGCGCAGCAGCTCACCGCCGGAGAGCACCCGTACGGGGAGATGGGCCCGGGCACCCCGGAAGAGGAAGCGGGCGAGCAGATTCATGCGCTCGGCCTCGGGCCGGTCCGGGGCGAACGCGGTGAAGTTCTCGGCGACGGTCCGGTCCACATCCAGTAGATCAAGCCGCTGCGAGAGGTAGGCGGCGCGTCCTTCGGCCCGCTTGATCCGTCCGCTGTCCAGGTCCAGGTCTCCGTTGAGCAGGCGTAGCAGCGTGGTCTTGCCGGCGCCGTTGGGGCCGGTCAGGGCAATGCGTTCGGGACCCCGGACGGACAACTCGACACCTTGGTCCGCGAACACCGCCCGCACGCCGAGGTGGACCTGCATCTCCTCCCCGAGGAAGAGGCCGCGCCCGGCGGGCACGATGGTGTCGGGCAGGTCCAGGGCGATGCGCTGCTCGTCGCGCAGCGAACGCCCGGCCTCGTCGAGGCGGGTCTTCGCCTCACTGACCCGGGAGGCGTGCATCTGCCCCGCCCGGCCCGCCGACTCCTGCGCGCCGCGCTTCATGTTTCCGGCGAAGATGCGCGGGAGGCCGGCGTTCTTGAGGTTGCGTGAGGCGTTGCTCGCGCGGCGCTCGGCGCGTTCACGGGCCTGCTGAAGCTCCCGCTTCTCACGCTTCACCTCCTGCTCGGCGTTGCGGACGTTCTTCTCGGCGACCTCCTGCTCGGCCTGCACGGCCTCCTCGTACGCGGTGAAGCTGCCGCCGTACAGGCGGAGTTCGTCACTTCCGAGCTCGGCGATGCGCTCCATTCGGCCCAGCAGCGCCCGGTCGTGACTGACCAGCAGCAGGCAGCCGCTGAAGTCCTCCAGCACGTCGTAGAGCTTGTGACGGGCGTCGAGGTCGAGGTTGTTGGTGGGCTCGTCGAGCAGCAGCACATCGGGCCGCTTCAACAGCTCGGCGGCCAGGCCGAGCGAGATGACCTGGCCGCCGCTGAGTGTGGTCAGGCTACGGTCGAGAGCGAGGCCGGTCAGGCCGAGGCGGTCGAGCTGGGCGCGTGTGCGTTCCTCGATGTCCCAGTCGTCGCCGATGACGGTGAAGTGTTCCTCGCTGACGTCCCCGGACTCGACGGCGTCCAGAGCCTGGATGACCGATGCGACACCGAGTACCTCGGCGACCGTGAGATCGCGTGACAGCGGGAGGCTCTGCGGGAGGTAGCCCAGTGTGCCGCCTGTGGACACCGACCCGGCGCCGGGCCTGAGTTGGCCGGCGATCAGTTTGAGCAGTGTGCTCTTGCCCGAGCCGTTGGGGGCAACGAGACCCGTACGGCCGGTGCCCATGGTGAAGGACAGGTCATGGAAGACGGGGGTGTCGTCCGGCCACGCGAAGGACAGGTTCGAACAGGTGATGGAAATGTTGGACATGGGAGTGACCTCGGACTGAGTGAGGGCAGACAGACCTCTGCCCAGGGCAGACATGGGAAAAAGGGCACAACGACGAGGCCAGGACAGCGGCGCTCCACGCGCCGGTCGGTGGCCCATCAGATCCGGGTATCACCCGGAGATGTCGTCGTCACCCGCCATGTCGGCTACTCCTTCGGTGCGTGGTCGATGCCGGGAGCAGTTTAGCAGCGTAGGCGCGACGGCTGCCGTGTTCTCTTGGGGTGCAAGGACGCATGCGTGTGAGTCATCCGGTCGGCCTTGTGCTCGGCGGCCGTTCAGAGGGGTTACGGTCCCGATATGAAGGCGATCATTTACAGCAGCAATGGCGGAAGCGACGTCCTGCAGGCAGTGGAGCGACCCGTACTCGAGCCCGGCCCGGGCGAGGTGCGGGTGAAGGTGCACGTCTCCGGCGTCAATCCGACAGACTGGAAATCCCGGCAGGGCTCGACCGGGAGTCTGGCCGAAGGCGACGAGCAGGTGCCCAATCAGGACGGCGCAGGACGGATCGAAGCGGTGGGCGAGGGTGTTGACGCCTCGCGGATCGGCGAGCGGGTCTGGCTCTACGAGGCCGCGCACGGGCGCCCGCACGGTGGCACGGCTCAGGAGTTCACCACCATTCCGGCCGGCCAGGCCGTCCCGCTGCCCGACACCGCAACGTTCGACCTGGGCGCGGGCCTGGGTGTTCCGGCGCTGACCGCGCACCGTGCGTTGACACTGGCCGAGGACGGTCCGCGACGGCTGGCTCCGGGCGCGCTGGCAGGCCGGTCGGTGCTGGTGGCCGGCGGGGCCGGCGCCGTTGGCAACGCGGCCATCCAGCTCGCGCGATGGGCCGGTGCGACTGTGCTGTCCACAGTGAGCAGCCCGCAGAAGGCCGAGCTCGCGACCGCGGCCGGCGCCGAACACGTCGTCAACTACCGCACAGGGCGCGCGGTGGATGCCATCCGCGCCATCGTCCCGGACGGCGTGGACCTGGTCGTGGAGGTTGCCCCGGCGGTGAACGCCGCGCTGGATGCCGGAGTGCTGCGGAACAACGGCACGGTCGCCTACTACGCCAACAACGGCGGCGACAGTCTCACGTTGCCGGTGCGCGACGTCATGGGCCGGAACCTGGCTTGGCACGGGCTGCTGCTCTACACCCTCCCAGCGGCGGCCAAGGCTGACGCGGTGGCCGCCGTCTCGGCGGCTGTCGCCGCAGGCGCGATGCGCATCGGCGAGGACGCGGGGCTGCCGCTGCACCGCTTTCCGCTGGCGGAGACAGCGAAGGCGCACGAGGCCGTCGAGGGTGGCGCGGTGGGCAAGGTCCTCATCGACGTAGCCGACGCCTGACCACGCTCCTGCCGATACGTGGTCGCGACCGACGTGGACGGCGCCCCCGGCGGACGGCCCTGACCAGCTGACACCTGAAGCATGTGTGCGACGGTCGGCCGCGTCCCGTCGGCGGCGCTGACGGGCCGCGCTGCCCGCGTACGACCTGCCATCCGACCATGATCCACTGGTCGGGCGGACGGCGTCCCGCTACGGCAGCGACGTCGACCAGTCGCCGACGTTCCGCCGGTGAGTATGCGGGGAACGGGACCCGGCCTCGTTCGGCGATGACGTTGCCGAGACCGCCGAACAGCACCGCCCGCGCACGCTGCTCTCCTCCTCGGTCAGCGGCGTGAGGTCGCCTTCCTCGGGCTGCGCCCGGACGTCGTACGGGTCTCGGACCACTGGCTTCTCGGAATTCTCCGGGTCTGCGTGGAGAGGATATCGGCGCAGCCGGTGGCCGCAGCTGCCGGAACGGCCGAGCTGCCCCCTCATCGGGTTTCTTCCGCCGCTCGGCCTGCGGCACAGGACGCCATGGGCCTCGCCGATGTCACTTCGACGACGGGTCCTAGAGGCCCAGATCGAAGGCGAGGCAGTTGAAGTGGTTCCACGACCCTTCGGGGTTGTAGCGGTTGTTCACCGAGTCGTTGGGACCGGCCACCTGGTCCTGGACCATGTCCTCGTAGTGGATGCGCTCGGGAAGCCTCCCGAAGCGGGCCTGCCGGGCTGCCGCGGCGCTGTCCGTCGTTTCCTCGCTGATCACGGTTGGTCTCCGCTCGTCTCAGATGCGGATGTGCGCCGTAGCGCTTGGACGATTCAAGAATGCACCTCATCTCGTCACCGGTCAAGGCGGTGATGCGGGTGGTGGCGGGCGCACGACGGCAGCTGCTTTCCCAAGCTCTCGGCCGCGCTCAAGCAGGGGAGACCCCATGCCTGCCGGATGCCGGAACGCCCGAATCCATCCAGGATGCGGACGTCCCTCCGCCGCGCGATGCACCGCATCTGACGCCGTGCCCTGATCCACCAGGGACTACGTGGCAGCCCCTACCCTGCGAGCCTGTCCAGAACTTCTGCGACCGGGATGGGATCCAGAGGGCCGACGTGTGACGCCCCGGGAAAGTCGTGCACGTGGAAGCTGTTGCCGGGCGTGAACGCGTCGGCTTCCGCGATCATTCTGTCCTGGAGTGCGGTGGCGATCGTCCGGTCCTTGCCGAAACGCAGGTAGGTGCGGGGAACGCGTCCCCAGCTGCCGGCCCGGCCGACCGCTCGGCCCGCGTAAGCGGCGATGGGCTCGTCGGTCTGCATTTCGGCCAGGATCCGGCGGAAATCTGCGTCGGGGTAGTCCGCGCAGATCATCTCCTTCAGGAGGGCCAGTTCACGGCTTACGCCTGTCCGGAAGTTCAGTCGTAGTACACCGAGCCGGTCCGGGTCACCCACCGTCAGCCCGACCGGACTGACGGCGTTCGCATTCTCGGGTGCCGCCGTGCAGGCGTCCGCCGTGGGCATGACACGGCTGGGACAGAAGGCCGCCATATAGCAAATGTGGTGAAGCAGATGCGGGACGGCATCGCCGACACGGCTGACCGACACGCCGCCCAGGCTGTGCCCGACCAGTACCACCGGGCCGTTGCGTGCCGCCCGCCGCACGATGCCCGTGACGCGCGCCTCGTAGTCCTCCAGCCCGAGACCCTTCAGCGGGGAAAGCTCGGCCGCCATCGCTTTGAGGTCCTGCCGTTGATACGACTCCGGCACGAAGGCCTCCGCGCCATGCAGCGGCTGGTCCACCATGACGACACGGTGACCGCGCAGCGTCAGCTCACGCGCGATCGGCGTCCAGAACGCGCCGGCGCTGTGGGTGCCGTGCACCAGTACGTAAGTGGTGAGCCCGCGACGCGGGTCCGCCGCGGCCGGCGAGGTTCCCAGCCCGGTGGCCAACGCCGCACCCCCCACCGCGAGTCCCAGCCCACGCAATGCTGACCGCCGGGTGGCACCTGTTCGTTGTTCGTTCGTCGTGTTCTTCATGAGCACGACGCTATGAAAGGCCCAACCGGCCCGCCAGCGGGCCAGCACCACTTCAGGGGTAGACCCAACACCACCTTCGAGTGGAGCCGTTCCGCGTGTTCCGGGGTGTGGAACTCCCGTGGTCACGGACAGAGGTGCCGAACTCGGCGTTCCCTGCGTGGCAGCAGCGGTTCTGTCCGCTCCCACAGGCCATCCGGCACGGCCGGGCCCGCATCGGCAGGTCCGGTCATGCTTCTCCCACAGCCTTCCAGCCGGTCTCGGCGGCCCATCGTTCGGCCACCCCCATCAGCACATCCGTTGCGGGGGCCTTGATCTGCCCGTATTCCGACAGGTCCGGCACGCGCAGGGCCAGCTGCTGTTTGAACGCTCCCCACGCCCGGCACGCAGCCTCGTCCGCGCGCAGGTAGTCCCGGAACAGCAGCGCGAAGCGGGCATTGGGTCCGGTGCCCTCCCGCAGGTGGATGTTGCACGAGCACGCGTCGATCGGCGGCGCGAAGACGAGCTTGTGGCAACGCCGGCCACCGGATACCTCGATGCGGTTCCACGGCTCGGGGCGGCACCGGAAGCCGGCCGCCGCGAGCATCGGTACATCGCGTGCCTCATCGATCGAGCTCATCCGCACCTGCGCATCGATGCAGTCCTTGGCCGGCAGGCCCGGTACCGACGTGGAGCCCACGTGGTCGATTCCCGATGCCAGGTCGCCCAGAACATCGCGCAGGCCCCCGGCAAGCAATTCGAACTCTGCCGGCCACTGGGACCGGTACTCCACCACAGCAACCTGACTGCGCTCATCGGCAAAGGGCATATCGCCACACGCTACAACCCTGAACGGCAATTCTGCCGACATCCGGAGCTATACGAACAAGATCACGATCTACGACGGGAGCGACAGGAATGATCGAGGATATGACGTCCCCTCAGGTCTTGCGTGCGGTTACCAGGGCGAAGGACAGGAATGCTCCTCCGTCTGCGGAAAGCAGTCGATGACAGGCTGGTTTCTGCGTCGGCCGTCCGGCTGGTACTCGGCGCATGCCCGCGCCCACAGACGCCGGTCCTGCCAGGCGTCTTGCTGCAGCGTCGCGGACGTGACCTTCAGCATTTCGGTGATCGCCCGCTGGAAGCGCCACCATTCCGCCGTGTGCCACGCGATCGCTTCCCGCAGGCTTCTGCAATACGCTTCGGGGAGCGTTTGGGAAGGTGACGCATGCTACTGCGGCAAGTAATGGCGGTAGTTCAGTTGCGAGTCGGCCCAGGCGACGCGCGGGTCGATCCGGCGGGTGAGTGTGTAGCGGGCAGGGGTGAAGCCATGACCGCGCCAGAAGGTGTCACTGAGCAGATTCGGCGATGTCCACTCGGTCCCGCAGGTGCTGAAGCCGTGACCTGCAGCCCAGTCCATCACCCCGGACAGCAGGGCAGTACCGATGCCTTCGGCCCGGGCGGCGGCGGTCACGACGGCGATACCGATCGTCGCCGCTTCGGGAGAGCGGTTGTCGGGGTCGGCCACCATCACCCCTGCGGGACGTCCGTCCACCTCGGCGACCAGGACAAGCCGCCGTTCGTTCATGATGGCTGCGTGAAGGTCGTCCTTGACCGCCAGCGGGTCGATCAGAGCGGGCCTGAGCATCGGCGCTGCGGCATGAAACCGCTGCAACTCCAGGGTGAGAAGGACAAGTTCCGCAAGGTCGCCCGGGCGGGCCTGGCGCAGTTGGACCTGCGGCGCGGGGCGGTGTGGCGGGATCAGGGGGCGGAATCCCTTGATCTGATCGATGCCGAAGCCGAGCTCCACGAGGCAGGCGACGGTGTCGTGGTGGCCGGCGGCGACCACCACGGTGTGCTCGAAGCAGCCGATGTCGACAAGGTCCTGGGAGAGAGCCTGGTACAGGCGGCGGTAGGTCGGGCGTACGCCGTTCGCAGCGGCCGCGTGGTGCGGCAGACGAACGCGCCCGAGCTGATCGCCGGGGAGCTTCCCCACGGTGGCTGCCATGAAGCCAATGGGAGTCCCGTCACTCAGCGCAGCCACCGCCGGGCCCGCGGTACTCCACCCGTCCAGCTGCGCACGGGCCGCGCCGGGATCAGCCAGGTCTACGGCGGGCACGTCTTCCCCGGCCGGCGCGTGGGCGGCGGCCAGCAGATCCACGGCCTGGTCAACGAATCGGTCCTCGAACGGAACGATGTGCAGCGTCACCGGTCTCCCCTCGGTTCTCCGTGCCGCGAACCACCCCAAAGGCTGTCCCGTACCCTGCGGGCTCTCGGCGATCTGACGGGTGGACAGGGGGAGCGGCTGGACTCGCTGCGCCGCCGATACCGAAACGGGGACGGCCGTCACGAGACGGTCGGCAGGTCTTCGACGGGATCCGGTGGCGGGCGCGGACCGGATTCGCCCCGGCAGGATATCCCGGAGCGGTCCGCACCTTCCGCACGGGGCGGGTGCGGAGCGTGACGAGACATGTCAGGTGCCGAGGCGATCGGCTGGATCCACCGGCGGCCGGTCAGCGTCTCCCCGAAGCAAACCGGGGGAGACGCTGAACCGCCCGCCGGCCAATGCCGCTACGCCTGTTCCCGGTCCCGCTCCTCGATCGCGGCCGAGCCGAGCTGCGCGGCCCGGATGCGTGCGACGTCGAGCTTGGGGCTGCGGTCGAAGCGGTAGATGCCGTTCTGCTCCTGGAAGACGTCGGTCAACTGGGTGTAGCAGTAGCCGAACATGTCGCGGTCCCGCAGCAGCACTTCGGTGAGTCCGGCGAACCGGGTGTGGAACTCCTCCTCGTTGCGGACCCGCTCACCGTAGCCCCAGGAAAGGCTCCGGTCCTGGCCGGACTGGGCGGCTGCTTCGGGGTCCCACCAGATGCCGCCGAACTCGCTGACGAAGTACGGCTGGCCGCGGTAGGGCTGTGAGTAGGGGCCGCCGTCCTCGTAGGAGTTGACGAAGGGGGTGCCATCGGCGAGCCCCGCCATCAGCTCGCGGAAGGCCGCCGGGTCCTGCTCGTAGTTGTGGGCGTCGTAGATGTCCGTCTCGGCGACCCGGTGTGCGTAGCCGGATGCGTCGATGACCGGGCGGGTGGTGTCCATCGCCTTGCTGGCGAGGAACATCGCACGGGTCACGTCGTCGAGTTGCGTGACCCTGTCGTGCAGCTTCTGGTAGGTCTCGTTGAGCGGGCACCAGCCGATCACCGAGGGGTGCGAGTAGTCGCGTTCCAGAGCTTCCAGCCATTGGGCGACGTAGGAGGCGTCCGGCTTCTGGTTGTCCCCGGAGGAGCCGCCGGTCTCGCATCCCCAGTCACCGAACTCCCCCCAGACCAGGTAGCCGAGGCGGTCGGCGTGGTACAGGAATCGCTCCTCGAACACCTTCTGGTGCAGCCGCGCTCCGTTGAAGCCGGCTGCCATGCCCAGCTCGATGTCCCGTACCAGGGCCTCGTCGGTGGGCGCTGTCATCAGCCCGTCCGGGTACCACCCCTGGTCGAGTACCAGGCGCTGGAAGACCGGGCGGCCGTTGAGGACGACGGCCTTGCCGCGCAGCCCCACCGCACGCAGCCCCGCGTAGCTCCCGGCGCTGTCGGCCACCTGTCCCTCCGCGTCCAGGAGCTCGATACGGAGGCTGTACAGGTGCGGGTCACCGGGCCCCCATTCGCGTCGTCTGCCGGCCGGCACCGGGAGGTGGAGACGTGGCGTCAGGTCCAGGTCGGCACGTGCCTCGGCGCGGGTCACTTCGCCGTCGGCGTCGCTGAGGACAGCACGCACCCGGTATCCGGGACGGTTGCCGGACAGGGGCAGTTCGAGGTGGAAGGCGGAACCGGCGAGGTCGGGAGTGATCCGGGGGCGCCGCAGATGCAGGTCGGGGACGGGTTCCAGCCATACGGTCTGCCAGATGCCGGTCACCCGAGTGTAGTTGCAGTCGTGGTTGGCGTACCGGACGGCCTGCTTGCCACGCGCCTGAGGGCCGGACCTGGGGTCACGGGCCCGTACGGTGATGACGACCTCCTTCCCGGCTCCCGCGATGTCGCCGAGGTCGGCGGTGAAGGGCGTGAAGCCGCCGCGGTGCCGCGCGACCTCCGCCCCGTCGGCCCACACCGTGGTGTCGTGGTCGACCGCGCCGAAGTGCAGGAGCACGCGGCGTCCGGCCCAGGCCGTCGGAAGAGTGAGGGAGCGGCGGTACCAGACCGCCTCCAGGAAGTCGGTTTCACCGACGCCCGACAGCTCGGACTCGGGAGGGAACGGGACAAGGATCTCGTCGCGCAGCTCGCGGCCCAGGAGACCGCGTTCGAGGCCGCTGTCGCCCCGGTCGGTCTCGAACTGCCAGGCGCCGTTCAGATTGAGCCAGTCGCTCCGCACGAACTGCGGGCGCGGGTACTCGGGGCGCGGGATGGGATGAGCGGGCACACAGACTCCTGTTGATCGGATGGCCGGCGGAGAACCGCCCGGCCTGCGTGTACGGGGCCCCGGGCGGGGTCAGGAACCGCCGAGGCCGGTGGTGGCGACGGAGTTGACGATGCGGCGCTGGAAGAGGAGAAACACCACGATCAGCGGGAGAGCCGCGAGCAGCGCGGACGCCATGGACTGCGCGTACTGGATGCCGTAGGCGTCCTTCACGGTGGCCAGGCCGACCGGAAGCGTCATCAGATCGGGGTCGTTGGTGACGATGAACGGCCACATGAAGTTGTTCCAGGCCCCGATGAAGACGAAGATCGACACCGCGGCCATGATGGGCCGCGACAGCGGCAGCACGATCGAGAGGAAGAGCCGGAACTCGGATGCGCCGTCGATGCGGGCCGCGTCCTCCAGCTCCCGGGGGATGCCGTCGAAGAAGCGCTTCAGGACGAACACCATCATCGGGGCGACGACCTGGGGCAGGATGACCGCCGCGTAGGTGTCCACCATGTTGAAGAGAAGCATCTGCTTGAACAGGGGCACGACGAGCAGTTGCGGCGGAACCATGATGGCGGCCACGGTCATGGCCAGCAGGGCCCGGCGCCCGCGGAACGTTCCGCGCGAGAAGCCGTAGGCCGCGAGCGCGGAGACGGCCACCGTGATGAGCGTGACCAGGCCGGCGATGAGGAAGCTGTTGAGAGCCCAGGTGGTCACGTTCCCGCGTTCCAGGATCTGCCGGAACGCCTGCATCGTGAAGGCGCCCTTGAGCGGTGACAGCCCGGGGGCGGACACATCCTCCTCGCTCTGGAACGACGTGGCGATCGCCCACAGGAACGGCAGCAGCCAGACAGCCGCCAGGACGGCCAGCGCGGTCCCGGCGAGCACCCGCGGCAGCCGGCCGTGGCCGAGGAGCAAGGGGGAGCCGGCCGCTTCCCGGGGTGGACGGGGCATTCTGCGGACGGTCGGCGGGTTCATTGCGGACACGGTCAGTCCTCCCGGCGGAAAAGGCGCATCTGTACGAGCGAGGCGACGATGACGAGCGCGAAGAAGAGATAGGAGACGGCGGAGGCGTAACCGAGCCGGTATCCGGTGAATCCGGTGTCGTAGACGTACTCCAGGACCGGCCGGGTCGAGCCGTTCGGTCCGCCCCGGGTCAGGATGTAGATCTGGTCGAACACCTTGAGTGAGGCGAGGATCTGGAGCATGGCCACCAGCGCGGTGGTCCTGCGCAGCTGCGGCAGAGTGATCGACCACAGCCGCCGCCACGCACCGGCACCGTCCAGCGCCGCGGCTTCGTCGTACGTCGAGGGCAGGGACTGCAGTGCCGCGAGGTAGAGCAGGAAGTTGAAGCCGACCGTCCACCAGACGGTGAGGGCGGCGACCGACCACATCGCGACGGATTCGTCGGACAGCCAGCCGACCGAGTCGAAGCCGAGCTTGTTCAGGAGCTGGTTTCCCAGGCCGAGGTCCGGCTGGTACAGCCAGGCCCAGATGAGCGTCACCACGGTCACGGGAAGGAGGTAGGGGGCGAAGAAGGCCAGCCGCCACACCCACTGCCCGGCGAGCCCGCTGTGTACCAGGAGCGCCATCGCCAGCGCGACCAGCACCAGGGGCACGCTGGAGATGGCGGTGAAGAAGACGGTATTGCCCAGGCTGCTCCAGACATCCGGATCGCCCAGGGCCTCGGCGTAGTTGTCGAAGCCGACGAAGGATGGCTCGTGCAGGGCCAGCGAGGTGTCGGTGAAGCTCATCCACAGGCCCTGTACGACGGGCCACACCAGGAACAGACCGAAGACGAGCAGGAACGGCAGGACGAACACCAGCCCCTTGCCGGGGGTTGGCAGCCACCGGCGGGTAGTGGTGCGACGGGAGTCGGCCGGGCGCGCGGGCGGACGGGCCTGAGCCTTGGTGCCAGGGGGTGCGGTGGTGCTCATGTCTTCACTCCTTCTGCTGGTCAGGCCACCGGGTTTGGCTGCTGCAGCAGCGTGTTCGCCTCGCGGACCATCTGGCGTACCGCCTTCTCGGCGGACATGTTGCCCAGCAGCGCCGCCTGGAGCGGCTGGCACATCAGGTTCTGGAAGTTCGAACCGGCACCGGCGAACCAGTTGGGCGGATCCAGCACCGCCACCTTCGCGGCATCGGCGTAGGAGGACTGCGGGTCCAGCGAGGCGTACTCCGGCTCGGCGAGCACGGGCTGATACGCGGGTATGTGGCCGGCACTCGCCCAGGTGAGGCTCTGCTTCAGGATCTCCGCGATGTACCGGTGGGCTTCGCGGCGCCGCGCCGGATCGGGGTTCTCCTGATGGGGCAGCACGAAGCTGTGGCTGTCCGTGTAGACGGCCGGTTTGTCGAAGACCTGAGGAAAGGGGGCGGCGCCGAGGGAGATGCCGGACTTCTTCAGCGTCGGCAGTTCCCACTCGCCGAGCATCGCCATGCCGCCACGGCCGTCGAGGAAGCCGGCCATGGCACCGTTGTAGTCCAGGTTGTTGGGGTTGGTCCTGCCGTCGAACAGCTGCTGCATGAAGGTCACGACCCGCACGGCGGCATCGATGTCGATGCGCGCCGGTCCGCCGTCCGGCAAGGTGAAGGAGGCGCCGGTCTGGGCGTAGAAGGCGGCGAACTGCCGCCAGTTCTGCGCCGTGTCCGTGATGTGGCCGAACAGGATGCCCGACTTTCCGGTCACTTCGGCGAGGGCCTTGCCCGCGTCGAGCAGCGCCTTCGGGGAGCCCATGGGCGCGAGCTTTCCCGACGGATCGAGGAGCCCCGCCTTGGCGGCCACCTTCTTGTCGTAGAACACGATGAACGGGTGGACATCCAGTGGGATGGCGTAGACGGTGTTGTCGTGCTGGGTCCGCGCCCAGACGGCGGCTGTGAAATGGCGGGGTGTGACCCCGAATTCGGCCAGGAGATCCAGATCGATGGGGTCCAGCAGGCCGCCCGGGGCGTACCCGGCGAGCCGGGACAGATGCAGGACCGCCACGTCGGACGCCCGGCCCCCGGCGGCGGACATGGCGAGCTTGGTGTAGTAGGACGGGCCCCAGTCCAGGATCGTTCGATCAATGTCGAAGCCCTGCGCGCCGCCCGAGACAGCCGTGATCATCTCGTCCATCAGCATGCCGTCGCCGCCCTGGAACAGGTCCCAGACGCTCAGTGCCGAGGCATCGTCCGACGCCGAGGCCGGCGACGCGCAGCCGGACAGAGGTCCGGCCGCGATGAGTGTGCCGGCCGCGGCCGCGGTGTTGCGCATCAGACTCCGGCGGGAGAGGCCGCGTGCCGGCCCGGCCGGGCCAACTGCTTCTGGGACAGGGGAGCGGGAAGACATCACAGACCTTTCGACGGCCGGACACGCTTGCCGAACGGAGCAGGGCAGGGGGAGCTCACTGCGCACGGCAGGCGGGGAGACGTCGGCTGCTGCGGCGCGGTGAGATGTTTTTACATCGATGTACATCGGCTGTAAAGAGCCTGGGACATAAGACTGGTAGCCGGGGGCCGGACCGGATCCGGGCAGCCTGAGCCGGGTGCACCGAGTGCCGCGACATAGACTCGGCGACCGCGAGGGGCAGGGAGGTTCCGGTGGCACGACCAAGGATCAAGGACGTCGCACGGCACGCTGGAGTGTCGGAGAAGACGGTGTCCAACGTGATCAACGACTACGAGCACGTGTCCGACCGGACCAGGCGCGTGGTTCAGGAAGCCATCGAACAGCTCGGCTACAAGGTGAACCTGGCGGGGCGACATCTGCGCAGGGGGCGCACCGGCATCATCGCCCTCGTCGTGCCCGAGCTGGACGTCCCGTACTTCGCCGAACTCTCCCGGCACGTCGTTCGCGAGGCCGAGCAGCGCTCTCTGACCGTGCTGATCCACCAGACCGGCGCCGACCGTGATCACGAGCTGAGAGCGCTGGCAGGTCTGGGCACCGCCTTCGTCGACGGGGTCATCCTCAGCCCCCTGGCGCTGACCGCCGACGATCTGCGCGATCACACGGACGGGCCTCCTACCGTGCTGCTCGGGGAGTTGCTGGAAGAGGGCGCCGACCATGTCGCGATCGACAACGAGAAGGCCGCACGGGAAGCGACCGAGCACCTGATCGGCCTCGGACGCCGCACCATCCTCGTCATAGGCGGGTGCGATGAGGCGGGCTTGGGCACGGCCGAGGCCCGGACCCGTGGTTACCGAGCCGCCCTGGCCGAAGCCGGCATCGCCCATGACCCGGCCTCGCTGCTGTCTGTCACGTCCTTTCGGATGCCGGACGGTGCGCAGGCCGTGACCCGTGCACTTCAGGGCGGGGTGCGACCCGACGCGCTCCTGTGCCTGAACGACCAGCTGGCGCTGGGTGCGTTGCGCGCGCTGTACGAACAGGGGGTGCGTGTGCCCGAGGACATTGCCGTCATCGGCTTCGACGACGTGGAGGGCGGACGGTTCAGTGTGCCGACACTGAGCACGGTGGCCCCCGACAAGGTTGCAGTGGCCAGGGTCGCCGTCGAGCTCCTGCAGAGCCGAATGGACGAAGCGGCGGCTACGGCGGGGCCCGGAGCCGGGCCGGCGGGCAGTCGGTCGACGCGCGATCTCGTGGTGCCGCACCAACTCGTACTGCGCGAAAGCACCGAAGGCGCGGAGCGCGCCTGATCCCGGGGGCGCGGACTTGGAGGCGGCGCTCACCACGGACACGCGGTGCTGCTCAGGCGCGGGGCTGACCAGGGGCGAGGTGTTGCTCCCGGTGCCGCGCAGACGGCCCCGACTTCCCGCGCTGCTCCGACCCCTGCCGGTCGCGTGGCCTCCCGGGCGGCACCGATCCCGCCCCGGCGAAGGCGTCGAGTGCGGCGCCGGCTCCAGGGGCTCCGTTGACAGGCCATGGCGCTGTCCTTAGCGTGTGCCCCCGTATTACATCGATGTAATGGCGCCATGTCCCTTCCAGGAGTGAGCATTTCCGGCCAAAGGAGCCGTCCATGCGCCCAGCCCAGACCCCACAGCAGGTTGTCCTCCGCCCCCTCGCGCCCGGCCGCACCCGGGCCTCGCGCCGGGTGGCCGCTGTGGTGATCGCCCTTGTCGCCGTCCTGTCGGCCCTGCTGCCCACATCGACAACTGCTGTGGCGGACGCGGCCCCCGCGGCGGTGCCGGCCGCCGCAGGTACGTTCCGCAATCCGCTGAACACCGGCCCCGACCCGTACATGACGCACTGGAACGGTTCCTACTACCTGACCACCACTCAGGGCGACAGCATCCGCATGTGGCGCTCGCCCTCGCTGAGCACCCTGCTCGACGCCGACCCGGTGACGGTGTGGACGGACTCCGACCCTTCCCGCAACCGCAACATCTGGGCCCCGGAGTTCTACCGCTTCGGCGACCGCTGGTACCTCTACTACACCGCGGACGACGGCGTCGACGATCATCACCGCCTGCACGTCCTGGAGTCCGAGGGCGACGACCCGGCCGGCCCGTACCACTACAAGGCGAAGCTGGCCCCGCCCAACCACGCGGACGAGTTCGCCATCGACGCCGGCATCCTGCAGCACAACGGCCGTCTCTACCTGGCCTACAGCGGCATCAACCAGTACCAGCACAACGGGCTCAACATCGCCCCGATGTCGGACCCGTACACCGTCTCGGGTGACGCGGTCGCGATCGACGGGGCCGGGGGCTGTCCCGAGGTGCGGGAGGGGCCGGAGTTCCTCTACCGCAACGGCCGGACCTGGATGACCTACTCCACCTGTGACACGGGCAAGCCCGACTACCAGATCTGGATGATGTCCCTGCCCGACACCGCCGACCCGCTCGTGCCCGGCAACTGGACCCAGCACCCCGGCCCGGTCTTCTCCCGCGCAGACGACCGCGGCGTGTTCGGCCCCGGCCACCACGCCTTCTTCAGCTCACCCGACGGCACCGAGGACTGGATCGTCTACCACGCCAAGACGACCTCCGCCCTCACCTACTCCAACCGCACCACCAGGGCCCAGCGGTTCACATGGAAGGCCGACGGCAGCCCGGACTTCGGCCGGCCGCTCGCACTCGGCGCCACCCAGGACCTTCCGTCGGGTGACCCCGGGTCCGGCAACTACTGGATCAACGACGACGGCCGCTCCAGCGGCGGGGGAACCGTCTCCTACACCGGCACCTGGAACTCCGGCACCGGCTGCGCCGCCCAGTGCTTCTGGAGCGACGACCACTGGAGCGACGTCGCGGGCAACACAGCAACCTTCACCTTCGACGGCGCCCGCATCGCCCTGCTGTCCGTCCGCGACACCGGCAACGGCATCGCAGCACTGAGCATCGACGGAGGGGCCGAACAACGCGTCGACTTCCACGGGGCCACGCGCACGGGCGAGACGCTCCAGTACCTCAGCCCCCGGCTGCCGGTCGGCCCGCACACACTGCGCGTACGGGTCACCGGTGAGCACAACGCGGATTCGGGCGCCTCCTTCGTGAGTGTGGACCGCGCCGAGGTCTACACCGACTGAGGACGGGACGGGGACGCACGGAAGGGACGACAGGACGACGTCCATACCGAGGGTGCCCGGGCCGGCGCTTCGTACCGGTGTGGACGGCGGCCGTCGATCACGGCGCAACGGCAGCAGCGGCGAACCTCCGGGTCGCCGACCCCTGATGACGTCGCGCCGGTTCAGCGGTCTGCCCGCAAGGCGTGCAGGAGCATCGGCAGCGAGGAGTGCAGCTCACGCTGCCAGTACGCCCAGCCGTGGGTGCCGGGGCCGTAGAAGTGGGTGGTCACGTGCCGTGCGCCGAGCCGTTGGAGTTCGCCGGCAAGGGCATGGTTCTGCCTGTTGAAGTCCGCCTCCAGCGCGCTCGTGGTGCCGGGCGGGTCCAGGGGGCCGGTGGTGCCGTCACCGCAGGACAGGTAGAGGGGGATCGACTTGAGGCGTTTGGCCAGGTGGAACGGGTCATGGGCCGCCCAGACATCGCGTTGCGCGACAGGATCGCCCCAGACCTTCAACGGGTCGTCGCCCTGGCCGGCGAAGAACTCCATGATGCGGTTCACCGACTCGTCGTTGAGCAGCGGGTGCGCGGAGCCGGAGAACGCCGCGGCAGCCTTGAACATGCCGGGGTGCCGGGCCGCGTACAGCAGCGCACCCTGGCCACCCATGGACAGTCCCGCCACGACGCGGTTCCCGCTCGCTCCCCAGCCGTGCTCAAGGAGGACACGCAACTCCTTGGTGTGGAAGGTCTCCCATGCCGGGTCACCGCCCTGGCCGTAGTTCCACCAGTCGCTGTACCAGCCGTTCCAGCCCGCCTCCGGCATGACCACGAGGACGTTGCGCAGGCTGTCGGTCCGTGCGATGTCGGTCTGGGCGGTCCACGACGTGTAGTCGCCGGAGCAGCCGTGCAGGAGCCACAGGGTCGGCCAGTGCCGGCTCCGGTCGCCGGGGCGCCAGCCGTCGGGCGTCAGCAGACGCACGTTCACCGTCCGGCCGCCGAGGGCCGGTGAACGGACCGACAGGTCGACCTGCCGGTCGGCGACCTGCGTGACCGCGACGACCTCGGCCCCCTGCGACGCGGCGGGCGCGTCTGCTCCCGCGGTGGGTGTCACGGCTGCGGCGTCGGCCCGCACCGCCGGGGCCGACACCAAGGTGAGCAGCAGCGCGGCAACAACGAGCAAGAGGCGGGCTCGTGGAATCGGGATGGCGGTCATGGCTTCTCCTGGTGGATGGTCACCGGCTCCGGCCTTCTCGGACCGGACGGGGTGCGTCCCGGGCGGGCGGATCGGGCGGGTCACTCCCGGGCGGGCAGAATCAGCAGCGCGTCCCCGACGGGGCGTTCGCCGGCCGCGTCGGAGGGGTGATTGATCACTTCTGCGCCGACCGTCATGGTGGTCGACCCGCCGCCGTCGAGATTCACTGCGTCGCGCAGGCCGAGGGACCGGGCGACGGCGGCGCTCTCCGGGATGCTCAGCCCGAGTGCGTCCGTGCCGCGTCCGTCGGCCGTGACCAGTACGGTTCGGCCTGCGGCGTCAACTCCCGCCAGTGTGCGCGGATTACGCTTGTGCATCCAGCCGTAGTAGAAGCTCTCGTTGCCGGGCTGCACCATTCCATCGGTCGCGGGCGTGATGTGCACTCGTCCGTCGCGGACCAGTTCGGGACCCCCGTTGAGGATGCTGGTCGTCGATGACGGTGAGATCTTGTGGCCACTGCCGTCCCGCAGAGTCCGCTCGACGCGCAGGGGACGGCCGACTCGAGCCAGCGCGGTCAGCTCGGCGACACTGCTGCCGGTCGCCTGTACGGAGCTGCCTCCGGCCGGCAGTGGCCCGCCGCGTGGTGAGCGCAGCTCCAGGACCCGCCCGCGGGAATCCAGTACGGCCTCGAGTCCGTCGCCCCGCGGCGTCTGCCGGCCGTATTCAGGAGTGAAGGCGACGAGTTCGTCGTCATCGGTGCAGGTCGTGTCGTGCAGGGGCAGCGAGGTCGGTGTGTCGTCGGCGGTGCCGCCGCAGTTCCTGATCAGGCCCGGTACGCGGTCGATGCCGTCCAGGGGGTGCGAAGCGCCCCGGCCGACGACCCGCCCCCGCCAGGTGAGCCTGGAGACAGCGGTGTGCCGGCCGGTGTCGCTGATCACCAGAGCGGGGCGCCCGTTCACCGGTTCGCTCAGCAGCCGCCCGTCGTAGACGCCGACGCCGGCCGGATCGCCGGGTGCCCCGGCTTCCGGGTCGAGGACGAAGAACCCGGCGTTGACCGCCGCGGTGGCGCCGGCCGCGACCGCCAGCTCGCTGGTCCTCTCGCGGTTCTCCAGATCGGGGCCGTATGACGCCTTGAGGCCGCCGCGGAATCGGTCCGGGTCGATGGTGAGCATGTCGACCCGCCACGGTCCGCGGTCTGTGGGGTTCCCGTCCCAGCCGGTGTACGCGGCGGACCCCGCGTATCCGGCCTCTCTCAGCCTGGTGAGCTCGGCCGTCGCGGCGGACTGCGAGCCGAACCGTCCGACCCGGACCCGCCATCCGAGCGATCCACCGGCATAGTCGGCGACGGCCGGAGTCGTGACGTGCTCGACCCGGGCGTCGAAGGCGTCGGCCTGGATGCCGGCTGCGAGCTCGTCGGCGCTGGCCCGGTCCTTGAGCGCCGTAGGCGGCGCGTCGGGGTCCGGCGAGGTTGCACCGCCTGGGATGGAGATCTCGACCGTCCACGAGAGCGCCGGGGCGTCGGCGCCACGCACGATGCGAGTGAGGGTGACACCGGGCTGCAGCGTCCGTGTGCTGCGGGTCTCGGTCAGCCCGACGGCGCCCAGCGGCAGGGCACGAGCCGGGCCCGGACGCGGCTCGGAGGAGGCGGGCGCCGGCAGGCCGCCCACCAGGGCCACCACTGCCAGGGCCATGGACGCGCCGAGAACCTTGCTGTTCATGTGTCCCCCCGGGGAAAGATCGGCTCAGCAAAGGTGCGGGCAGGAGCAGCCGCCAGTCAAGGCATGTGCACGCCAATACTGCGGCTCGTCGACCTGCCTTCGTCGGATCATTTGTGCGAGCCCACGACATCGAGAAGGCTCCCCGGACCCGGCGCAGCGGACGCGGTGCCGATCAGGGCACGCAGACGCCGCCGGCTCACCTCCGGACACGCCGATGCCCTGCCCTGGGCGCCAGGTGCCATCGCGCGCCTCACGTGTGCGGGAGATACGGTGCCCGGATCGGCACGAAGGAGGGCACGGAACATGGCCAACACGGTGACTGCGGGACTGGCGCAGCTTCGCGAGGATCTCGCCGACCTCTATCGGGACCTGCACAGGAATCCGGAGCTGTCGCTGCAGGAGACCCGGACCGCGGCTCTGCTCGCCCGGCGCCTGCGGGATACGGGATTCGACGAGGTCGCCGAGCAGGTCGGTGTCACGGGGGTCGTGGGTGTCCTGCGCAACGGGGACGGTCCGGTGGTGATGCTGCGGGCCGACTTCGACGCGCTGCCGGTGCAGGAGAAGACCGGCCTGGCCTACGCCAGCACGGCCCGTGGCGTGGACGCCGACGGCAACGAAGTACCGGTGATGCACGCCTGCGGACACGACATGCATGCCGTCTGCCTGACCGGTGCCGCCGCACTGCTGGCCCGGAACCGCGAGCAGTGGAGCGGCACGCTGCTGGTGGTGTTCCAGCCGGCCGAGGAGCTGGCGGTCGGCGCCCGCGGAATGGTCGACGACGGCCTGTTCGAGCGCTTTCCCAAGCCGGACATCGTCCTCGGCCAGCACGTGGGGCCCTTGCCGGCAGGCATGATCGGCTACGGCCGCGGTCCGGTGATGGCGGCATCGGACTCCCTGAACGTGACGCTGCACGGCCGCGGTGGGCACGGGTCCCGTCCGGAGGCGACGACCGATCCGGTGCTGATGGCGGCGAACGTGGTCACGCGGCTGCAGGGCATCGTGGCCCGCGAGGTGCCACCGGCAGAGACCGCCGTCGTGACGGTGGGGCGCCTGCAGGCAGGCACGAAGGACAACATCATCCCGGACACGGCCGAACTGGGCATCAACATCCGCACCTTCACCGAGCCTGTGCGGGACCTGGTCCGCACCGCGGTCGAGCGGATCGTGGTGGGGGAGTCGCAGACGAGCGGCTCACAACAGCCGCCGGAACTGAAGTGGTTCGCCCCGGCACCCGCGCTCGTCAGCGATCCGGAGGCCACAGGGGCGACGGTGGCGGCGTTCACGGAGTACTTCGGCGAGCAGCGGATTCTGCCGATGCCACAGGTGAACGCCAGCGAAGACGTCGGCGTGTTCGGTGAGGTGCTCGGCGTGCCGACGGTGTTCTGGTTCTGGGGCGGCCTGGAGGCGGAGTCGACGATCGCCGCGTTCACCGAAGGGCGCATGGACGAACTGCCGAGCAACCACTCCCCGTCCTTCGCACCGGTCGTCGAACCGACGCTGAGCACCGGCGTGGAAGCCCTGGTCGTCGCCGCGTTGACCTGGCTCGACGAAGCGTGAGCGCGAACACGGGCCCTCAGGACCACACATCCAGGTCCTGAGGGCCCGCGTCTTCACTACGGTGCACCCGTGCCCCTGACGCGGGGCCGGACGTGCCGGCACCGGTACGCCGTCCGGCAGTCGGGTGTCACGGACGGAACGACATCATCTGGGCCGCGTCCGCGTCCTGCGGTGCGGTCGAGACCGAGCCGTGGCTGTCGACGCTCAGGGCGAGCCCGCTGTGGCGGTTGACCAAGCGGTACTCACCTGTGGCCTGTGAGGCGCCGCCCGTCGCGGGGGACTTCACGACCTGCTGGAGGTACCACTGGGAGGCGGCCGATACCTTGGCACCCTTCGTGCCGAGCGAGACCTGCGCGCCCCAGGCGCGGCCCTTCGTGCCGTCCGCGACACGCAGCGACCGCCCGTCGTGCCCGGTGACCGTGTAGAAGCCGTCGCCGGTGCCGGCGACCCTCCACTTCTGGTCCCTGCCGCCGGACAGTGCGAGCGGCCTGCCGTTCGCGGCCTTGATCTCCCGTGCCTTGCCACCGGTCGGGGAGACGGGCAGCGCGGTCTTCGACCTGGGCTCGATGGTGATGTCGGCGTACTCACCCGTGTACGTGTCGCAGTAGAAGGAGCAGTACGACCGGAACGTCCTGCCCACCACGCTGGACGTGGTCTTGCTCCCCGAGTCGAGGAACCACCGGTACCACGACGCGTTCTGGTTCTCCGCGACGCTGCCGATGTCCTCCCACTTCTGGGTCGCCAGGTCGTCCGTCGCGTAGAAGTGCAGCGGGGACTTGGTGTCGGTGGCCTGGGCGATGTTGTTCTGCGGGGTGCCGATGTACTTGCCCAGGTAGGCGCTCCAGGTGATGTTCATGACGGTCAGCTGGGAGTTGTCCGGCATGGTGCCCTGCGCGACCTGCTCCGCCGCCTTGCCGGCGGTGGACGGGTTGTACTCATTGGCGGGCGCCGTGTAGCCGGTGCCGTTGCCGTCCGCCGGGATGATGTTGGATTCCTCGCCGCCGGTGCCCGGCGACTGCCAGGCGCCGTCATGCCACTTCTTCCACGAGGCGGGCGCCATCTTCTCGGCGATGGGAGCGCGCGCCACATGCTGGTGCCAGACGCTGCCGCCGCCCGACTTGTTCAGCACCCGGTCGGCGTAGAAGACGTAGAAGTATCCTGAGGCGTTGTCCACGAACAGGCGCGGGTCACCGTCGCCGTAGTCGTAGGTGTCCTTCGGGAACTGGCCGGTGTCATCGCGCTTCGTGCTGTACGGCGAGGTGATGACGTGGTCCTCGACCGACCAGGTCTTCCCCTGGTCGGTGGAGACGGCGTAGTCGATCCCGTCGTAGTGCATGCCGTCGCCGAACGGCTGCGGCGTGAACTCGTTGTGCACCAGGCCGTACCAGTCGCCACTGGCCGGGTCGACCCACACGCCCGCCAGATCGCAGTAGTTGGGATGGGCGTAGCTCGACGTGTCCGAGGCCGACGTCGCTTCCTTGCCGGTGGGGCTGTTGTTGCAGCGCCAGGTGGTGTCATCGTTGCGGTCCTGCTCATTGGCGGGGTTCACCGCACCGGATATCGGGTCGAGCCGAGCGCTGTCGAAGTCGTCGCCGCTGAAGAAGCTCCACTTGCGCGGGTCGTCCGCGCTGTACAGCGCGTGCGCCTGCTGGTAGTAGAACCTGCCGTCCTTTGCCGTGAACACTCCGGCCGGGGTGTCATCGGGGTTGCTGTACTCGACGGGGGCACCGGCCGAGAGGCTGTACTCCGGGCCGGGCGCCGACTCGGCGGTCCAGTTCTGTGCCACCTGCTTCGGGTCGCACGGAGCGAGGCCGATCCGCGCGTTGTTCGCGACCTCTCCCAGTACCGCCACACACTTGCCGGACTTGGCACTGTAGATCGTGCCGTCGGGCAGGTACCGGAACTTCTGCTGATTCACCCGCGCGCAGTCGTAGAGCTGGACGAGTGCGCCGCTGGCATCGGAACCACCGGTCACATCAAGGCACTTGCCGAGCACCTGCGCCGTTCCGTCGTCCGCCCAGCTGAACTGCTGGGCGGCGCCGCCGTTGCAGTCGAACAGCTGGATGGCGGTGCCGTCGGCCGAGCTGCCGTCGGTGACGTCCAGACACTTCCCGCCGATGGTCACCGTCCCGGAGGCTCCGGCAGCGTTCGCGGCGGGCAGACCCACCGCTCCTGTCGCCACCGCCAGGCTGAGCGCGGAAACGGCCGCGAGACCGGCCCGTCGTCCTGTTCTCTGCTTCACAGTTTCTCCCTTGGAGACATACGGAATTGCAGGTGCTGCTGGGAACCGTCCGGAGCGTCCGCCACGAGGGCGCTCAGGTCTTGATGGGGGCCACGAGTCCGTCGATGAACTCGGCCCAGTCGGCGCGTGTCGCCGGTTTGCCGGGGACGCCGGGCCGGCTCTGCCACGGCAGCGGACCGTCCTTGCGGCGGTACTCGACGCCGAGTGCGTCGAGCCGGGCCAGATGGGTGCGCAGCCGTACGAGAAAGTTGTCGAAGTCGCGCTCGCCCCCGCTCCACAACGCTTCCGAGATGGCGCACAGGCGCGGGAACACGTAGTAGTCGACGGTCCGGGGCGAATCCATGTGCTCGGTCCAGACGTTGGCCTGCCCGCCCAGGATCCGGGCCGTCTCCCGCGCGGTCAGCCCCTCGGGCACCGGATCGAAGCCGTACGCGTCCGCAAGCGTCAGCGGCACAGCGAACGGGATCGGCTCGCTCTCCAGCTCCGACTGCCGGTAGTCCAGATACGTCTGGTCGTCGGGGCAGGAGATCACGTCGTACCCCCGGCGTGCCGCCGTACGGGCACCGGTCATGCCGCGCCACGAGGCGACCACGACACCCTCGGGGACAGCACCCTCCAGGATCTCGTCCCACCCGAACACCCGGCGTCCGCGCGCCGCGACGTGCGCGCCGATCCGGCCGAGGAACCACGCCTGGAGTTCCTTCGAGCCGGCGAGACCTCGCTCCCGCATCAGTTCCCGGGTGCGCGGATCGGCATCCCACTGGTCCTTCGGGCACTCGTCGCCGCCGATGCCGATGAAGGGCCCCGGGAAGAGGTCCATCACCTCGTCGAACACACCGAGGAAGAAGCCGAGCGTCGACTCCTCGGTGTTCAGGATGTTCGTGTTGATGCCCCACCGCGGGCTCGTCTCCAGCTGCTCTCCCCGTACGCCCAGTTCGGGGTAGGCGGCGATGGCGGCCTGCGAATGACCCGGTACGTCGATCTCCGGCATGACGGTGATGTGCCGCTGCGCGGCGTACGCGACGATCTCGCGCAGGTCGTCCTGGGTGTAGTAACCACCATGCGGGCGGCCGTCGTTGGGGGCACCGGGTGCCGCACCGAGCTGGGACTCGCGGCGCCAGGATCCCACCTCGGTCAGCCGGGGGTGGCGCAGGATCTCCACCCGCCAGCCCTGGTCGTCCGTCAGGTGCAGATGGAGCGTGTTGATGCGGTGCATGGCCAGCAGGTCGATGAGGCGCAGCACGTCGTGCTTGGGCATGAAGTGCCGGGCCACGTCCAGCATCATGCCGCGCCAGCGGAAACGTGGTGAGTCCTCGATGGTCCCGTAGGGCACCGTCCAGCGCACCCCGGCGGTTTCGGCTGCCCGGTAGATCTGTGGCGGCAGGAGCTGGCGCAGCGCCTGGCCGCCGTAGAACACGCCCGCGCAGTCGCCACCCGTGATGGTGACACCCCCCGGACCGCACTCCAGACGGTAGCTCTCGGAGGGCAGGTGCGGATCCAGGGCCAGCGCCAGCGTGGAGCCGGCGGGGGAGGGGGCGGCCATACCGGTCAGCGGCAGCGGCAGGCCCGTCGCCGGACGCAGCACCGACTGCAGCCAGCGGGCCGTCGGTGCCAGTTCGCCGGGTGCGGTGATCCAGGTGGACGTGTCCAGCGGAAACACACCGTTGCCGGACACGACCGAGTCGGGGCGGGGGAGCAGCATGATGCGGGTCATCCCTTCACGGCGCCGGCCGACATGCCGGACACCAGCTTGCGTTGGATGATCAGGAAGAAGACGACCACCGGCAGTGAGAAGACCACCGAGCCGGCCATCTGGCCGCCGAAGTCCGTTCCGGTGGCGGGGGTGGAGAACGACGCCAGCCAGACGGGCAGCGTGTAGTGGTCCTGGTCCTTCATGAAGGTGTAGGCCACCAGGTAGTCGTTCCACGCCGTGATGAAGGCGAAGATGCTGGAGGCGATCACACCCGGTGCCACCAGGGGGAACAGGATGCGGGTCAGCGTCTGCCAGGTGGTCGCGCCGTCGAGTCGCGCGGCCTCCTCGATCTCTGCCGGGACCGTGATGAAGAACCCGCGCATCACCCAGATCGAGAACGGCAGCACGGTTGCCACGTACGCGAGGATCAGCCCGATATAGGTGCCCAGCAGCCCGACTTCGTTGAAGATCAGGAAGGTCGGGATGAGTAGTGCCGTGACCGGCAGCATTTGCACGATCAGGATCGACACCATGATGGTGCGCCGGCCTCGGAAGCGGAACCGGGACAGCGCCGCCGCGGCGAACGTCCCCAGGACCACGGCGAGCAGCACAGCGCCGCCCACCACGATCAGGCTGTTGCGCAGGTCGGTCAGGAAACCGGTCTGGTTGATCGCCACGTCGAAGTTGTGCAGCGTGGGGGAGGAGGGCCAGAAGTGCGGGGTCGGTGTCATCGCCTCGGAACGCGGTTTGAAGGCGGTGTTGACCATCCAGTAGACCGGGAAGATCCACACGAGGCAGAACGCGATGGCGAGGGTGTTGTTCAGCCAGCCGCCCCGGGGGCTCCCCGCTCGGTAGCGGCGGCGGTTCTTCACTCGGCTTCCCGTGCGGCTCGTCACAGGTCCTCCCCCGAGCGCAGCAGATTGCGGATGTACACGGCGGTGATCCCCAGCAGGATTGCGGTGGTGATGACCGACAGGGCCGCGCCCTGGCCGATCCGGAAGGACACGAACGCCGTCTTGTACGCGAAGATCCCGAGCGTGCTCGTCGCCGAGTCGGGACCGCCGGCCGAGACCAGCCAGATCTGGTTGAAGACGTTGAAGTCCCAGATCACCGACATGATCGTGACGAGTAGCAGGGTCGGCCGCAGGAACGGCAGCGTCACCGACCACCACACCCGCCACTCGCCCGCACCGTCCAGCCGCGCGGCCTCCGGCAGCTCCACGGGCATCTGCGTGAGCGCCGCATACAGGGTCAGCGCGATGAACGGCACCGCCTGCCACACCACCAGCAGCCAGATTGACAGATACGCGAGTGAGGCGCTCTGCCCCCAGTCGGTGTTGGTCATGTCGCCGAACACGTGCACCTGGGTCAGCAGCCAGTTGACGACCCCGTAGCCGGGCTGGAACAGCCACTTCCACACCAGGGAGGAAGCAACGTTCGGCATCGCCCAGGCGAAGATCAGAACGACCGTCACCGTCATACGCATCGCGGTACGCAGCCGGGTCAGCAACTGGGCCATAGCCACACCCGTCGCGATGCTGCCCGCGACCATCGCCACGGTGAACAGCACACTGCGCACCAGGGACTTCCAGAACTCCGGGTCTTGGAACATGTCGGCGTACTGCTGGGCGCCGACCATGCTGAACTCGCCCGTGAACAGGGTGCGCTGGCTGTAGTCCGTGAACGAGGTGAAGACGAGGAACAGGACGGGCGCCACACTGAAGGCGGCCATCACCAGCCCGGCCGGCGAGAGCAGCCACACCACTGCCCACTGCCGTCGGCGTCCCACCGGCCGCTTCCCGGCCTCTCCCGTGCGAGCGCGCAGCGGCCTGCCGCTCAGCTCCCGTGCCGCGGGATCCGCATCGTCGGTGAGCAGGGCGCCGGAATCGGGCGCGCGGGGGAGGCCTGCTTCGTCAGCCGGCCGCATTGAGAGCCTTGTCCACTGCCGTGTCGAAGGTCCGTGCCGCGTCCGCCGGGGACTTCTTCCCGGATGCCACGCCCGAGAAGAGCTGGTTGACGGACTTGTCGGCCTCCAGCGACGCCCACTTCGGACTCGCCGGTGTCGCCCGGGAGTTCAGCGCTGCCTCGAAGAAGCCCTTCTTCAGTGGGGCGGCCTTGCTCATGGCCTTCTTGTTCGCTTCGGCGCTGTTCGGGTTCCAGCCGTCGTGCCCGCTGATCCAGGTGTCCTGGATTCCGGGGCTCGCGGCGGTCTTCATCCACTGGAGGGCCAGGTCCTGCTGCTTGCTCTTGGCCGCCACGCCCCATACGGCGCCGCCCAGCATGACCGGCTGAGCCGTGCCGGAGGTGCCCGGCAGCGGGAAGGATCCCAGATCCGCGTCGGTGAGCCGGGGGTTGGCCTTCTGGATCTGGGCGATCTGCCCGCTGGTCGCGGTGATGGCGCCGGCTTTGCCGTCGGCGAAGACCTGGAGCTGGTCCGGGTTCTGCGGATCAGCGGTGCGGGAGGCGGGTGCCGAGTAGGTGTTCTGGAACTTCCTGAACGCGGCGAGACCGGCCTGGCCCTTGGCGGAGCCGAAGCCGCCAGTCCACTTGTCGCCCTTCTCGGTGGCTATCTCGCCCCCCGCGTCCCAGATGAACTGCAGCCCGGTCGCCCAGTGCTGGCCCGGCAGGTAGAAGGGCGAGAAGTCGGACGCCTTGTTGGCTGCCTTGACCTTGCCGAGCGCCGCAGTGAGCTCGTCGTACGTCTTCGGCGCCTGTTTGACGCCGGCCTTCGCCCACATCGTCTTGTTGTAGATCACCGCGCGGGCAGCGGCGAAGCCCGGCACCGCGTACAGCCTGCCGTCGACCGTCGATGGCTCCTCCAGACCGGGAAGCCATTCCTGGCCCTGCCTGAGGTCCTTGGCGTACGGGGTCAGATCCATCAGGCCACCGCTGGCCGCATAGCTGGCGACCTGGGTGTTGCCGAGGTCGAGGACGTCCGGCGGAGTGTCGGTGGCCAGCGCCGTCGTGAGCTTGGTGGCGATCCCGTCCCAGCTCTGGGTCTCCATCCTGACCTCGGCGCCGGTCTTCTCGGAGAACGCCTGCTTCATCGCCTTGAGTGACTCGGGAGAGTAGTCGTCCTGCATGATCCAGACGGTCAGGGTCTTTCCCTCGCCCTTCGCGCCGGAGACCTTCTGCTCACCGCCACCGGAGCCACCCGTCCCGGAGCCGTTGCCGTTGCAGGCTGTCAGGGTGAGAGCACAAGCCAGTCCGAGGGCGCCGACCGCGGCGAACCGTGAGTGTTTCATCGCAACTCCTGTGAGTGAGAGGGAGGATCAAGCAGGGCGAAGGGCGAGGAGATGAGTGCGTCACAGCACCCCGAGCTCCCCGGCGAGCACCAGGCACGCACCGCCGAGCAGGGTCAGATCGGTGTCCCCGGCGAGGGAACGGATGTCGAGAGCGGCGTTGACCGGGCCCAGCGTGCGCGCCCGTACGACCTTCAGCGCGGCGTCGAGGAGCTCGCCGTCGACCAGTTCGGGAGGGCCGGTCAGCACGATCTCGTTCAGGTTCAGGACACTGATGATCGGGGCGAGTACCGTGCCCAGCGCCCGGCCCGCCTCCGCCCGCAGAGCAGGCCACCGCTCCTCTGCCGCGAGCTCCAGGCGACGGCTCAAGTGCCCTGCGTCAATGGTCAGATCGAGGCAGCCGCGCCGCCCGCACATACAGAGTTCGCCGCGCTCGTCGACTGTGACGTGCCCGATCTCGCCGGCCGCGAACTGTTCTCCCTCGACGCACTCGCCACCGACGATCAGCCCGGCGCCGACGCCGTGCTCGATCGAGATCACCATGAGGTTCTGTGTCCGTGCGTCCCGGAAATGCAGCACCCCAAGCGCCGCGAGGTTCACGTCGTTCCCGACGTATGCCGGGATGCCGAAGCGCTCGGCCAGCTCCGCCGCCAACGGCAGCTCCGTCCAGCCGAGATGGGCGGCGAGACGGATGATCCCGCTGTCGTCGATGATGCCGGGCGAGCCGACGCCGATCCCGAGCACCCGACGTGGCGCCGCCTCGAGCAGATCGGCGGCGAGCCGGAGCGCCAGCTCGTGGGCGGCCGCGCCCAGGGCGTCACCGAGCGGCACGTCCCGGCGCGCGACGGCCTCGCCCCGCAGGTTGAGCACAGCGCCGCTGAACCGGTCGCTGTGCGACAGGTCCAGCACCACGAGGTTCACCGCGTCGTCCTCGATGCGCACGAGACTGGCGGGTTTGCCGAGCCTGGCGCCGCCCTGCCGGGGGCCGATGTCGGCGACGAGCCCGTCCTCCTCCAGGTCCGCGACGAGCGCGGAGATCGTCGGGGCGGTCAGCCCGGAGGCCCGGGCGATCTCCGAACGGCTCTTGGGCCCCTCGTGGTACAGCGTCGCCAGCACAAGTGACCGGTTGTGCACCCGGCTGTCCAGCGTGCTCGCCTTTGTCCGCTCCGGAGGCCGCCGCTGCATCGCGGGAACCTGAAGCAGACTGCGCTGCGGACGACGGTGCCCGGCAGGGGGTACGGCGGATTCGGCCATGACGAGAAGCTGCTTCCTAAAGTGGCTTTACTTAAGATGCTTTAGATAGTCGGTCGCGCCATTGCCACCGTCAAGAGGAGCGCACGGAAATCTTTCGGCCACGGCTGCACCTGAACCCGGGCGGAAGGGTGGCTCGCCCCGGCCGGGAGAAACCTCCGCCGCGTCAACTCTCGTAGCGGGCAGCCAGGGCCCTTGCCGTCGCGGCGATGCGGTCGCGGAGCTCAGCCGGCGCCATGACCTCGACATCGGCGCCCAGCCGCAGGAACTCCCCGTGGGCGTGGTCCACCGACTCGATGGGCACCCGGGTCTCTGTCCATCCGGCACCGGTGGATGTGACACCGAGGCGACGGGCGCCTTCCGGGGTGAGCCGCACCAGGGCCTCCCCGGTGTGCAGGCGTGCCCGGAAGCCGTCCAGGTAGCTGTTCCAGTGCCTGACCAGGTCGAATCCGTCCGGAATATCGAACTCCTCCAGCAGCTGGAGGCCGAGGATCTGGTCGACCCGGTAGGTGCGGATCCCGGACGCCCCGCCCGCGACCACGTACCACCGCCCCGCCTTGAGCACGAGCCCGTACGGCTCCACCCGCCGCTCGATCTCCTCCGGCGCGCGCCAGCGCCGGTACCTCAGTGCCACCGCCCGCCGCGCCCACACCGCGGCGGCGACCGCGGCCAGATGAGGCGTACGGTCGGCGTCGCCGTACCAGCCGGGGGCGTCGAGCAGGAAGCGTTCCTGGATGTGCCCGGCGTGCTCGCGCAGCTCGGTGGGAAGGGCGGCCCGCAGCTTGAGCTGGGCGGTGGCGAGCGCCTCGCCGAGGCCGAGCTCGGCGGCGGCGCCGGGAAGTGCGGCGAGGAACGCGGCCTGCGACTCGTCCGTGGTCAGTCCGGTGAGCCGCGTCCGGTAGCCGTCGACCAGCCGGTAGCCGCCCGCGTGTCCAGCGGCACCGTACAGCGGGATGCCGGCGGCGCCGAGCGCCTCGACGTCCCTGTAGACCGTCCGGACGGAGACCTCCAGTTCCTCGGCCAGCTGCTGGGCCGTCATCCGGCCCCGGTTCTGGAGCAGCAGAAGCAGGGTGACCAGCCGGCTCGCGCGCATGCCGCCCAGTATCCACTGACAGCCGGTGTCAGTGGAGTGCCCCTAGCCTGCGGCGCATGGACGACTTCGACTTCCTGCACGGCTCCTGGGACGTGGCCAACCGCCGTCTCACCGCACCGCTCGGCTCCGGCCCCGGCACCTGGGCCGAGTTTCCCGGCCACGCGGTGATCCGGCCGCTGTTCGGGGGTGCCGGCAACATCGACGAGATCACTTTCCCGACGCTCGGGCGCCAGGGCGTGAGCCTGCGGCTGTTCGACCGGCAGGCGGGGCGCTGGTCGATCCACTGGTCCGACAGCCGGACGGGCCGACTGGATCCTCCGGTGGTCGGCGGCTTCACCGGTGACCGCGGCGATTTCCACGGTGAGGACACCTACGCCGGCCGCCCGGTCCGGGTGCACTTCACCTGGTACCGCCTCGGCCCGGAGACCGCCCGCTGGGAGCAGGAGTTCTCCGCCGACGACGGCCGCACCTGGGAGCTCAACTGGGTCATGGACCTCACCCGCACCGGGCGGGCCGGCGTATGAACATCGTCGAACTCCGGCAGTACACCTTGCACCCCGGGGCCCGTGACACGCTGATCGAACTGTTCGAGCGCGAGTTCGTGACCGGTCAGCAGTCGGCCGGGATCACCGTCGGCGGCCGATTCCGCGACCTGGACGACCCGGACCGCTTCGTCTGGCTGCGCGCGTTCCCCGACATGACGCACCGCCGGCGCGCGCTGGAGGCCTTCTACACCGGCCCGGGCTGGCGCAAGCACCGTGATACGGCCAACGCCACCATGAGCGACAGCACCAACGTCCTGCTGCTGCGCGGCCCGGGCTTCACGCCTCCGCCCGGCGCCGGTGAAGTGGTTGCGACCATCTGTCATCCGCCCGACGCGGACGCCTTCGATGCGTACGCCGCCCGGCACCTGGCCCCGGGCCACGCGCTGCACCGCACCGAGCACGCTGCGAACGACTATCCCCTCCTGCCCGTCCGCACGGGGGAGGACGTCAGGGTCTGGTTCGGCGCGGCGGAGGCACCGCCCTGGCCGGCGCGGCGACTGCGGCTCGAACCGGTACCGGCCCAGCGGGCCACGCCGCCCCCGGGCTGACTGCCCGACAGGTGATCAACTGAAGCGGGGCGGTTCTCCGGCCGCCGGCAAGGTCCGTCTCACTGCTCGGCGGCACGGAAACAGTGGTCGAGCCCCTCGCCCCGGTGGCGAGCGCCGGAAACCATCCGCAGCTCGCCGCCGACCTGTCTCTGCAACTTGGGTGTGAACTGCCTACTTGTGGTCATGGAGGAAGGCCGGGATGTCGGCTCGGGCCGGGTAGTCGGGCAGCGGTGCGGGCTTGTCCTGGAGGAATGCGGTGATGACGGCTGCTGCTCGTTGGTCGTTGTCACCCAGGCCGTTCCACATGTGGTGGCCGACACCGGGCATGTACTGGGTCCGCTGGATGGCGGGGTTGTCCGCGAGGACGGTTGTCTGCCACTCCCGGACCTGGGAGGAGCACTCGGCGATCATCAGCATCGCGGGTGTCCGGGAGCGCTTCAGTTGGGGGGCGATGGAGGGGGAGTCCTTGATCGTTTGCTGGATGCGGAGGCTGGCGGCGGCGCTGAAGGAGAAGTTGCGCTCCGTGTCCTCGACAGGGATGCGGTCCGCGTCCCGCGCGCAGTAGGCGGACGCGGTGTCGCTGCCGAGATCGGCGGCGGTGAAGGCGTTGTCGCCTTCTGCCTGCCCTACCAGCCCGTTGTCCGGGCTGAGCAGGCCGAGCCGCATGAGGCCGAAGGCGACCGCGTACCGCGGGACGCGTGTGGAGCGTGGTCCTGTCATGGCCGGCGCGATGCCGCGGGCCGACGGCCGGCCCTTCTGCCCGGCCATCCGGGCGGTGGGGCCGTCCATCGGGCCCGGCTCGGCGATGACCGCCCGGTGCAGATGGTCGGCGATGGCAGGGTCGGCCAGCGCGCGGGTGAGCACGACCGCGCCCGAGGAGAAACCCAGTACGTCGGCGCGGCCCCTGTCGAGTTTGCTGACGAAGGCGCCGAGGTCATGGACGGACCGGGTGATCGAGTACTGGTTCATGGGCAGCAGGCCGCTGCGTCCACCGCCGGCCTGTTCGTAGGCATAGACGTCGTATCCCTGTCCCGCGAGCCGCTGCAGGAAGCGGTGGTCGAGCACGGAGATACCACGCACCGGGCCGCCGTTGAGGTAGACGAGCGGGACGCGTTGCCGGGGGCTGTTGCCGGTGGGCGGGTAGTGGTAGATCGCGACCTGGCTGCCGGTGGACAGGCGCCAGTGCTCGGTGGTCACGAACGACAGGGCGGCCGGGTGGCGGCGGGTTGTGGGGACGGTGGGGACGCACACCGACAGGGTCAGGGCCGCTGCGACGAGGACCGGCAGGAACGGCACCATCCGCCCCCGCCAGGAGCGGCGGCGGCCCCGCCACATCGCCGCGACAACCGCGACCCCGAGAGCTGCGGACCATGCGACCCACCCCGAGCCCGCGCCGTCGGTGGCGACGATCAGTGCCAGGAAGACGGCGACCAGCCCCACTACCGCGGCGGCGGCCGCCAGCAGGCGGCCGGCGAGGCGCAAGGAACGTATGACGGACGGTCGCATTATGGGCTCCCCAGGGTTTTGGAACGCTGTTTTGAAACGATGTTATCAGCATGGGTACACTGCTTTTCATGGGAAGGCCGAGAACGAACGACGCCGCCGTCAGAGAACGGCTCGTCGCCTGCGCGACCGAGATGTTCGCCACCCGACCCCGGGACTCGGTCACGGTCCGCGCTCTGGCCGCCGCCGCCGGAACGTCGACGGCGGCGGTGTACACGCTGTTCGAAGGAAAGGACGGCGTGATCCGCGAGGTGCGCGACCAGGCGGTCGCCGGCCTGTTCCAGGACCTGGCGGCCGTTCCCGGCTCGGAGGCCGCGCTGGAGGATCTGTACGCGTTGGCCGTGGCGTATCGCCATTGGGGACGCGAACACCGCCACCTGTACGCGGTGTTGTTCGGTGGCGCACAGTCCTTCGTACCGTCGACCCGGGTCGGCGACCGAGATCCGGTGCGACCGCTTGTCGATGCGATCGACCGTGCCGTGGCGGACCGGATCCTCGCCGGCGACACCACACTGATCGCCGTCTCGCTGTGGGTCGCCCTGCACGGGCTCGTGACTCTCGAACTCGCCGGCGGCCTCGACGGCACCGCAGCCGAGACCGCGTTCCGGTCAACGATTGATGCCGTACTGCGCGGCTGGGCAACCCCCGCCGCCTTCCCTGGCCTTCGACGCCCGGACCCGGCGCCGTGAACCGGCTGAGGGCTGTCCCGTAATCCCTGACCGCACGAACACGGCCGGCAGCAGGCCGAGCCGGTATACACGTGCCCCGACTGGCGCAGAGCGGGTCACGGCTGCCGCTGCCGGCCTCATCAACCGCCGCCGACTCACCGAGTGAAACGACGGCTGTAGGACTGATCTCGGGTCCGGCGCCGGAGGCTGGGTGGCGGAGCGGCGGCCGAGGGTGTTGACGTGGCCGTCCGGGAACGGGGAGAGCCGGATGGCCGGGCCGGATGACGTCAGGCCGAGGCTGCCCAGCCCCTCGCCGGCGGGGCAGCGGGTGCTCCCGGCGAAGAGTCCCGCTTCCCATGCCGTCCGCGCCGGTGCCGTACGTATCGTCGTCGCAGGCCGACCGTGGGGATTCGCCCGCTTCCGGTGCACGCTTCCGCCGCCTCACCGGAGAAATGGCTTGCAGACACGCGGATTCCCCCTCTACGGTTCTGCGCATGGGTTCCCTGTGACAGTCCCCGTGCGGCCGCGTTGAGCTCGGCTCCGCCGCCGCACGTTCTCATCCGCGCTCCCGCTCCTCCCGTCATGGCGTCTGTCCGGCGTGCCGTGGAGTGTTTCTCGCGTGCGCGGATGCGTCCGTCCACCCGCGCCGACCGGCCCGGCCGAGAACAGGGGACTCCATGCTTACCGCACAGCTATCTCTTCACAACGTCACCCGCCGCTACGACGACCATGTCGTGCTGGACGACGTGTCCTTCAGCATCAAGCCGGGCGAGAAGGCCGGCATCATCGGCGACAACGGGGCCGGCAAATCCACCCTGCTGCGACTGATCGCCGGGCAGGACCGGCCCGACAACGGCGAATTGACCGTGATCGCACCAGGCGGCTCGGGCTATCTGGCCCAGTCGATGGCCCTGCCCCCCGAGGCCACCGTCCAGGCCGCAGTGGATACGGCTCTTGCTGACCTGCGTGAACTCGAAGCGCGGATGTACGACGCCGAAGCCGGACTCACGGGCTTGGCGGGGGCAGCGCTCACCGCCGCGCTGGACTCCTACGCCTGCCTGGTCGCCCAGTACGAGGCGCGCGCCGGCTACGAAGCCGATGCCCGGGTGGACATCGCTCTGCACGGGCTCGGGCTGCCCGGTCTTGCTCGGGATCGGACCCTGGGCACGCTGTCGGGCGGTGAGCGATCACGGCTGGCGCTGGCCGCGACCTTGGCGGCCCAGCCGGAGCTGCTACTGCTGGACGAGCCGACCAACGATCTGGACGACCAGGCGGTGGGCTGGCTGGAGGCACACTTGCGCGCGCATCGCGGCACGGTGCTCGCGGTCACCCATGACCGGGTGTTCCTGGAACGGGTCACCACCACGATCCTGGAGGTGGCCGAGGGCAAGGTGACGCGTCACGGCGACGGCTACAGCGGCTACCTGGCCGCCAAGGCCGCTGAGCGGCGGCGCCGTCTGCAGGAGTACGCGGACTGGTGCACGGAGCTGGCCCGCAATCAGAAGCTGGCCGCCACGAACGTGGCACGGTTGGAGGCGATCCCCGCAAGGTGCCGCTGGCCGTGGTCGGCCATGGCGGATTCCGTGCCCGCGGCCGTGGTCACGGAGCGATGGTCCGTATCCGCAATGCGAAGGAGCGTGTCGAGCGGCTGACGGGCGATCCTGTCGCGCCGCCGCCCGAACCGCTGGTGTTCGCCGCTCGGATGACGACCGCCGACGGTCAGACGTCGCAGGCCGTGGTGGAACTCACCGGCATCCGTGTCGAGGACCGGCTGCACGTACCTTCGCTGCGGATCGGCGGCGAGGAACGGCTGCTGGTCACCGGTCCCAACGGGGCCGGCAAGACAACGCTCATGCGGGTGCTGGCGGGTGAGCTGCGGCCCGAGGAGGGGACGGTGCGCACGCGGGGCCGAGTCGGGCATTTGAGGCAGGAGGAGACACCGTGGCCGCCTGGCCTGACAGTCCCACAGGCGTTCGCCCACGGCCGCGGGGGCAGACCGGATGAGCACATCGACCATTTGTTGTCCCTCGGCCTGTTCAGCCCTGCCGACCTGCGCCTGAAAGTGAGCGAACTGTCCTATGGGCAAAGGCGCCGGATCGAACTGGCCCGCCTCGTCAGCGAACCCGTGGACCTGTTGCTGCTGGACGAGCCCACCAACCATTTCTCCCCCGACTTGGTCGAAGAACTGGAAGAAGCCCTGGCCCGCTACCGAGGCGCGGTCGTCGTCGTCACCCACGACCGCCGCATGCGAACGCGATTCATCGGCAGGCACGTGGAACTGGATGCCGGTCACGTCGATCAGTTTCAGGCGACGGCAGCGGGCTGAAGCCCACAGGCCGCCTCATCACCGCCCGCCGCGTCGCTACCGACGAGGTGGGGCAGGTCCTGTCTGCCCCGGGACGATGCGTGTCCCGCTTGACCGTCGCAGTGTGGTCTTCATGGGCGGCCAGGCGCGGAACAGCCCTTGGCGCGGGGCCGAGCGGATCGCCGCTCCGGCACTGAACCTGCGGACCACTGTGGCGTTGAGCAGCTTCGGCGGCTCGGCTCCGGCCCCTGCCGCCAGCGCTGCGGACGGGCTGAGTACATCGAGGCAGATCACTTCTCGATCATCGAGGATAAGGCACAGAGACCGCCGCGCGCCCTCGGCACTGACTCGATTCACGCAAGGGCCGTTCAATCCAGCATTCCGATATGCGGAGCAGCCAAATGCGTGACACGTAAATGTGGTCGGCCGTCACGGACCCAGTCATAGGGGCATAGACGCAACAAGCAAGTCAAGACTTACCTTTGGGGAGCGTCGTCCGTATGGTGTTGCTCGAATCGAAGGAGCTTCTTGTTGCCGAAAAGGATTGATTCAGCTGTGCGTGCGGTTGAATTGGAGCAGGATTATGTGTCCTCGTTGTACGAGTTGGTCACCGAGCGGCTTTCCGAGGCGCGAACACACAGGGCGCGTGTGCTGAAGGCCCCGGCCGACAGCGCCGGTGAGACATACGAGAGGGAAATCGCCGCCGACCGTCTGGCCAGGGAAATCGGCCGGCTGGAGGGCGCCGACAAGGGCCTGGTCTTCGGACGCATCGACTGGACGGACGGCACCGCCCTGCGCATCGGACGGATCGGACTGCACACGGAGGAGGACGACCTGCCGCTGCTCGTGGACTGGCGCGCGAACGCGGCGCGACCCTTCTACGAGGCGACACCGGTCCATCCGATGGGCCTGCGGCGCCGCAGGCATCTACGCCTCGAGGACCGCACCGTCATTTCGGTGAGTGACGAACTGCTGGACGGGACGGCCCCGACCCACGAGGACATCGTGGGGGACGGCCCGCTGACCGAGGCCCTGTCGGCCAGGCGTACGGGCAAGATGCACGCTGCTGTCGCGACGCTGCAGGCCGAGCAGGACGAGATCGTCCGCTCCCCCCACCGAGGGGTGACCGTGGTGCAGGGCGGGCCCGGCACTGGCAAGACGGTCGTCGCCCTGCACCGGGCGGCCTACGTCCTGTACGCCTTTCCGCGCGCCGCGGAAGAGGGAGTCCTGGTGGTGGGCCCGAACGCCCGGTTCCTCGACTACATCTCCCAGGTCCTTCCCTCACTGGGAGAGAACGACGTGGTTCTTGCGACATGCCAGGAACTGGCCGGAGTGTTCACGGAGGCGGCGGACCCTATCGACACGGCACGTCTCAAGGGCAGCTCCGGACTCGCCGACGCCCTGGCCGGCCTGCTGCGCGTCCATCAAGCCCCTGTCGGTGACTTCACCGTGCGGGTCGGTCAGGAAGTGGTCCACCTGTCCGAGAAGGAAGTGGCCACGGCACGCGACGCCGCCGTGGCGGCCGCACCGGGGCACAACCCCGCGCGGCAGGTGTTCAAGGAACTCCTGGCCGATGCCGTCACCGATGCGATGCAGCGGGATATGGGCGATATCCTGGAGCGGATCGACGCGGATGCCGAGAAGATGACGGGGCTGAACCTCGACCGGTTCACGGGAGCCGCCCAGCGCCGTGTCGAAGGTGCGGCCGACCCGGATCCGGCCCACGAGCTGGACCTGGACGCCATCCGGGCCGATCTCCTCGAGGACGCCGGCATTGACCGGGCGGTCGAGGCGCTGTGGCCGCGGCTCCTGCCGGGCGGCCTCGTGAACGAGCTCCTGACGAATGCAGGCGCTCTCGCCGAACACCTGCCTGGCGTGACCGTGCAGGAGCGGTCCCTGTTGCTGCGAGGCCCGGACGACCCGTGGACCGGTGCCGATGTCCCGCTGCTGGACGAGGCGGCGAGTCTGGTCGAGGGTCCCCCCGGGCGGACGTACGGGCACGTCGTCGTCGACGAGGCGCAGGAACTGACCGCCATGCAGTGGCGGATGATCGTCCGCCGTTGCCCGGCAAGAGCGATGACGCTGGTGGGCGACTTCGCCCAGGCAGGCCCGGTCGCGACAGCACGCGACTGGAGGGAAGCGCTGAGCCCCCACGTCGGACCGCGGTTCAGACTGCACGACCTGACCGTCAGTTACCGCACCACGCAGGAGATCCTGGAGAGCGTCCGGGACCTGCTCACACGGATCGCTCCGGACCAGAAGCCCACACGGTCACTGCGAAGCGGTGAGAGCCCTCGCTCCGTGACCACACCTCAGGACGGGTCGGTCACCGCCGTGGTCCAGGAACTCCGTGCGCAGAGCACCGCGCACCCGGACGAGCTTTTGGGAGTGATCTGCGCGGACGCCAGGGTGAGCGAGCTGACAGCCCGGGGCGTCGGGCACCACGCACGCATCGTGCCGGCATCCGAAGCACGCGGCCTGGAATTCGACGGGGTCGTCGTCATGAATCCCGAGGAAATCATCACGGCCCGCCCCGGTGGGGAGAGAGACTTGTACGTAGCCCTGACCCGGGCCACCAAGCGCCTCTGTTCCATTACCGTCCAGCCCGCCTGACGACTCCGCGCCCGCATTGCCACCGAGGGCGCATCCGGTGGTCACAGCAGCCGGTCGACGAGCCCGTCGACGTAGGCCGGGGTGAGTTCCATGCCGAACAGGACGCGGATGTACATCGGGGCGAGGACGTGGTCCAGCACGTCGAGCGCGGCGGGGGCCCTCTCGCCGCGCTCGACGGCGCGGTCGAGCATGGACTGCAGTTGCCGGGTGCGTTCGTCGCGGAGGCTGTCACGTGCCTGCCGGCCCAGCTGGCCTTGCTCGCCGGTGCCGATGAGGGCGACGGCGAGGCGCACGAGTGCCAGGCCGTCGGGTCCGGTGATCTCGCGGGCGACGTTGGCCGCGTAGGCGCGCAGGTCGCCGGCGAGGCTTCCGGTGTCGGGCATGGGTGACTGCGCGTTGAGGCGGCTGAGCGCCACCTCGGAGAGCAGCTTCTCCAGGCTGCCCCACCGGCGGTAGATGCTGCTGTCGGCCACACCTGCGCGGGCTGCGACCTCTCCTACGGTGAAGTGGCCGTAGCCCCGCTCGCTGATCAGATCGGTCACCGCCTGATGCACCTGTGCGCCGACGCGGGCGCTGCGCCCGCCGGGCCGTCGGGCTCGCTGTGGTTCGCTCATCTCTCCACCTTAACGCAGTAAGGGCTTGCGTTTACGAGGTGATCCTCTCTATAGTCGCTTAACGCAGCCACTGATTGCTTTAGGGCGCAGCGGCTGACCACGTCCGCCATAGAGAGGCGTAAAAAATCTTGAGAGGAACCCCCTTGGCTGCATCGCTTGTGGACGTAGGCAGTCGACCGAACCGGGCCGTGCTGCTCGCGATGACCTGCCTGGGCCAGTTCATGGTCCTGCTCGACACCACGATCGTCGGAGCAGCGCTGCCCGACATGCAGCACCGGCTCCACACGGAACTGACCGGCCTTCAATGGATCGTCGACGCCTACGTACTCCTGGTCGCCATGCTGCTCCTGTCCGGTGGCGTCTTCGCCGACCGGTTCGGCCGCAAGCGGGTGTACCTGACCGGCGTGGCGGTGTTCACCGCCGCATCACTGGTCTGTGCCCTCGCGCCCTCGGTCGGCTGGCTGATCGCCGGCCGGGTACTGCAGGGCATCGGCGCTGCGGCACTCGCCCCCGCCTCGCTCGCACTCCTCGCCGCCGCCTACCCCCTGCCGCAGGAACGCATCAAGGCGATCGGACTGTGGGCCGGACTCAGCGGAATCGGCCTCGCCGCAGGCCCCGTGGCCGGCGGCGTGCTGACCCAGGCCTTCGGCTGGCCCGCCATCTTCCTCGTCAACCTGCCCTTCGGCGTGGGCCTTGTACTGGTCGGCCTGCGCCACCTCGACGAGTCCCGCAACCCGAACGCCCCCGCGATCGACATCCCGGGGACAGCACTGTCCGTCCTGACCGTGGGCGTGCTGACCTACGGCCTGATCGAGGGCGGTGCCCGCGGCTGGACGTCACCGGAGATCCTGGGCTGCTTCGCCGCCGCAGTGATCCTCCTCGCCGCCTTCATCGCCGTCGAAGCCCGCCGCGCCGCGCCCATGCTGTCCCTGCGGCTGTTCAAGCAGCGCCTGTTCACCGTGTCGAACACCGCCATGGTCGTGGTCGGGTTCGCCCTCATGGGCTCCTCGTTCTTCTTCTCCCAGTTCTTCGTCTACGTCCAGGGCAGCTCGATCCTGCGTGCCGGCCTGCAGACCCTGCCCATGTCCCTCGCCATGGTCGTCGTCAGCCCGTACGCAGGACGGCTCGCCGCCCGATACGGCTTCCGCGTCGTGGTCACCACCGGCCTCGCCCTGGCCGGCCTGGGGCTGATGGCACTCGGCACCGTCCACGCCGACACCGGATACGGGAACGTGTGGTGGCGCCTGGCAGTCGCCGGCACCGGATTCGCCCTGGCCATGTCCCCGCTTACGGGAGCCGCCATCCAAGCAGTCAGCCCGCAGGAAGGCGGCCTGGCATCCGGCGTCAGCAGCACCACCCGGCAGATCGGTGCCGTCTTCGGCGTCGCAGTACTCGGAGCCATCGTCCGCACCCGGCAATCCGGCGGCGCCACCTTCGAGGCCGGCCTCAACAGCGCCTTTCTCGCTGCCGGCATCGTCACTTTGGCCACCGCCGTGTTCACCGGGCTGTTGCTGGCAAAGCCCAAGCCTGCGGAAGGCTCGGCAGTACCGCAACGTTCCACTGATCCAGGTGCGGTCACCACTTTGAACGACGCACCCGCAGGCGGCCGTTGACGGTGACACCGGCCACGGCTGGGGGGTCTGCCCGACGTTCGGCTCTGTTCAGCGGCCGGCGGTTACGGCAGGTGCCGGGCGTCGTTGACGTTATGTGCGAGATATCAACTCCCCGGTGTTACTCGCACGTTCGGGCTCTCGGCGCTTGGTGTATTGATCACGAGCGTTGTTGACACTCGGCAGGTCTTGAACATGACGAAGACCTCCGGTGCGGTGGAGCTGTATAGGACCGCACCGCACTGGAGGTCTTCGTGTCCCACCGCAATACCGGGCTGACTGTTCATGACAGGCGGCTGCTGATTCAGCGGGTCCTTGCGGGCCGCCCGGTCGCTCACGTGGCTGGAGAGCGCGCCAGGGCCGGCTGAGCTCAGGGCGACCACACATACGGCGTCGTCGTAGTGACCGCGTGCAGTCCAAGGCGGGTGAGGATCGGGGCGCTGTCGGCTGAGGCGTCGACGTAGACGTAGGGGACGTCGCGAGCGGCGGCGAGTTGGGCTCGGTGGGCGACCATGGCCCGGTAGATGCCCTGTCCGCGCCATTCCTTGAGCGTTGAGCCGCCCCAGAGACCGCCGAAGTCGATGCCGTCCTTGAACACCAGCCAGGCGGCGCAGACGACTTGGGTGCGGGCTTCGGCGACGAGGACAACGGTGTTCTCCGGGGCGTTCTCGATCCGGGCCGTCAGGTCGTCGGCGAGCCAGCTCCAGTCCTCGCCCCAGACGGCGCTCTCCATAGCGGCGACGCGCTGGAGGTCTGATCGGGAGGTGACGCGGCGGAGGGTTACACCGTCGGGCAGGACGGGGTCTGCGGCAAGGTCTGCGGTCTGCCCGATGAGCACGGTCTCGCTGTCCTCGGCGACGAAGCCGGCCGCCGTGAGCCGGTCGGTGAGGCCGGCGGGGACATCATGGGCGCGAGTCTTCCATTCGACCGCCTCACCACGGGCGGCGTAGAAGTCGCGCTGCCGCGCTATCAGCGTGTCGAGTTCTGCCCCGTACACGCCGAGGTCGCGCGGGCCCGTGACAAAGCCGCGGTGCCAACCGACGACACGGGTCAATGGGCCGTCCTTTTCGATGCGTGCGCTGCCGCCAGGCGGGGTGACACCGCGGAGTTGGGCGTCATACGCGATGCGGAGTTCGTTGATCAGAGTGTCGTTCACTCGAACACCGTACGGACCGGGTCAAGTGATTGAACACCGGTAACGAAACAGTTCTTGACCTCGGCCGCTACCTGCCTCGACGGCCGGCCGCCCTCGGCGCCGACGCCGACTCGGACAGCGGCCTGTACAGACGCAGGGGGTTCTTCCTCCTGCCCCACGACCGGGACTCCGACCCCGAAGGCGTCTACCGGCAGGGCGCCCCAGGTGAAGCCGTCGGCCCCTGGACCATCGAGCCATGGCACGTAGGCGGAAACCTCCGATCCCAAAGAGGCAGCGCCGCCAAAGCGGCTGCCGGCTCTTGGAGCAGGGCCGCGCTCGCGCGCCTCCGCCGGGGCCGGCTCGGACCAGACAGCCTCACTGGGTCCGATCCTGCTGTGGTGCGAAGATATCGCGGTCGGTTGGATGTTGGCCCTCAGTGGCCCACTGCATCGACGAGTTTCCGAGGAGTCCTATGGCTGTCCTGTCCTGCTCTCCCCCTTCTGGACCTGCTGACGCTTCAGGGCACGGTCACCGAGACAGAACCTGTCGCCGCCCGACTCCGTCGCCTGCGCATCGAGAGCGAGGCCCTGTCCGGGCCGACCGCCCGCCCCGGACAGCAGGCGAAGGTCGTGGTCGGAGACGGGCTGACTCTGCGCACGTACTCGATCTGGCGCTACGACTCGGAGGGCGCCGTCGAATTGTGCGTACTGGATCATCCTGGGCGTGGCCCCGGAGCGCGGTGGGGGAGTAGCGCCACAGTCGGCGACCGGGTCCGAATGCGCAAGCCGGAAGGGACGTTCACGCTGCGGCCTGACGCCGCGCACCACGTGTTCGTCGGAGAGGAGACGGCGTCGGTCGCCTTCGGCGCGATGCTGGGGGCACTGCCTGACGGGGCGCGAATCTCCAGCTGCATCGAAACGGAGACGGCTGCCGACCGGCTCCCCCTGCCGTACTCGGACCGCCTCAATTGGATCACCAGGAGTGGCACTTCGCTCCCGGATGCGGTGCGACGCCTCGCCCCTGAGCCAGGCGGGATCGCGTACGTCGCCGGGGAGGCGCGGACCGTGCAGCACGTGCGGCAGGTGCTCGTGCGAGAGGCGGGCTGGGACCGACGGGCGGTACTCACCAAGCCGCTCTGGGCACCGGGCAAGCGCGGGCTGGAGTAGGGGAGAATCGCGCCTGTGCTTTCAGGGATGTCGCCGCCGCACCCACTGGTACAAGGCGGATTCTTGAGCCTGCTGAGTCTTGGCGAACAGCGACTTCGTCGATCGCCTGAACCCGCAACCGTTCCGTGCCTGATGGTGAGTTATATGGACACGCCCATTGTCGTAGCTGCCTGTTGACGGCGGAACTGTGTGTCGACGTCAATTCAGAAACCCGACGACAGCCGCCGGTGCGTGGCCGGGACAGCCCTTAGAGCTTGTAACAGGATCATGAGTGGGCCTTCTTGAGGCGGCGCCAGCAGATCAGGCTGCAGGCCAACGAGACGAAGGCGTCGTGGAGTTCGAGGCGTCGTTCCCAGCGCACGGCGAGTCGCTTGAACTGGTGGAGCAGGGCGAAGGTCTGCTCCACGACGTAGCGGAGCTTGCCGAGGCCCTTGGTGTTCGGGGCGCCCTTTCGGGAGACAACGGGCATGATCCGGCGCGTGCGCAGGGCGCGCCGGACGGCCTTGGAGTCGTACGCCTTGGCGCCCAGGAGAGCGTCGGGTCGACGTCGCGGTCGGCCGGGGCGTCCGGCCACGGGCGGCAGACCGTCGGCCAGGGCGAGGGTCTGGGTGATGTCGTTGACGTTCGCCGCGGTGGTGATGACGTGGAACGGAGTGCCGCGTCCGTCGCAGATCAGGTGGTGCTTGCTGCCTGTTTTCCGCCGGTCGACCGGCGACGGACCGGTCGCGGCTCCCCCTTTTTCGCGCGGATGTGGGATCCATCCACACACGCGCGGGACCAGTCGAGTTCGCCGGCCGCGTTCAGCTTCGCGAGCAGGATCCGGTGCAACTGCTCGAAAACCCCGGCCTGTTGCCAGCGATCCAGCCGCCGCCAGCAGGTCTGTCCGGAGCCGAACCCCAGCTCCAGAGGCAACAGCTGCCAGGCGATGTCCTGGTGCAAGACGTACAGGATGCCCTGCAAGCACAAACGGTCGGCCACCGGCTTCGGCCCCGGCGACCGCTCGGGCCAGGGAGGCAGCAGCGGCTCGATCAGCTCCCACAAGTCGTCATCCACGATCCACGGCCGAGTCGTCACACCCATCCGAACGGTCAGATCGTCACAACAGTCGCGGTCAACCAGGCCGTTCAGCAAGATCCTGTTACAAGCTCTTAGTACTCCAGCTGTAGATCGTGATCTTCATGTCTGGGATGCGGCTTGTCGCCGGTAATGGCTGGCTCGTGATCGTGCCTGGTGGCGGCGTCGCCAGGCGGACCAGCTGAGCCTGTGGGCCGGGCCGTGATCGGGTCGGACAGCGACGGTGATGAACAGGCGCTGGATCTCGTTGCAGGTCAGCGGGATCAGATCGTCGGATGTGGGTCGGTGTGCGTGTTCCTCGGCGCGGACGACGGCGAGGAAAGCGTGGGCGAGCATGGCGAGGGTGACCCAGCGGGTCCAGGAGGGGTAGCGGCGGACCTGGTGCTCATCCAGTCCGGCCAGGCCCTTCTCGCTCTGGAAGGTCTCTTCCACTCGCCACCTGGAACCTGCGACCTTGACCAGGGTGGCCAGGAGGGCCGGTGTGGTGGAGTGACAGCGGTAGTAGGCGAGTTCGCCGGTGGTGCGGTTGCGGCGGATCAGCAGCTGGTGGTGGCCCGGTGCCGCTTCGGCGAGGTCGATGACGGCCCAGTCGTAGTATCGCTGTCCCTTTGCGCCGCGTCCGGCCGAGAGCTTCTGCCAGGCCCGCTTCGGCACCTTCCGCGCGAGGGCATCGGCGCGGAACCTGCCTGCGGCGGTGGGCACTTCGGCCGAGCAGGCAACCGCGAGGACATAGCCGATGCCGCGTTCCTCCAGAGCCGTACGGAGTCTTGGGTTGCCGCCGTAGACCTCATCCCCGGTGACCCAGCCGACGTGGTGTCCGGCGTCCAGGAACCCGTACGATCATCACCCGGGCCAGTTCCGGTTTGGTCGCGAAGACGGTGTCCTGGCCGAGCCCGGCTGCCCGGCAGCGGTCCGGGTCGCCTGTCCAGGAGCGCGGGATGTACAGCTCCCGGTCCACCGCTGCGTGCCCGCGCATCCCGGCGTAGACGAGGTAGACGGCGACCTGGGAGTTCTCGATCCGGCCGGTGTACTGGCGCTGGACCCCGACGGTGTGCGTGCCCTTCTTCACGTCGCCGGTCTCGTCGACGACCAGCACCGCGGCCTCGTCGTGGAGGTGCTCGACGACGTACTCGCGCACGTCGTCACGGACGGCGTCGGCGTCCCAGGAGGCCCGGGACAGCAGGTGCTGCATGCCGTGCGGGCCGGCCTCCCCGGCCCACTCGGCGATCGTCCAGCAGTTTTTGCGCGGCAGGTCCGACAGCAGGCCCAGCACCAGCCGCCCGGCCCGCAGGCGGGGTTCGTACCGGGCGAACCGGGCCGCAATCCGGCCCATGGCCACCTCGAACGCCTCCCGCCACCGCGCGGGATCTATTCTGTGACCTGCGGCTACCGTCTCTTCGTAAGTCCACACAACTCACGATGATCAGCGGTGGCCGCACTCATTTCCGCACCGGCCCCGACCCAGCAAGATCACGACCAACAGCTGCGGTACTAGGCGGTTTCGAGGAGTCGCTTCCGCAGCAGGGCGGCGCCGGATTCGGCGAGCCAGTCCGCGAGCGTACGCAGGCCGGGGTGGATGATGCGCAGCGCCTCGATGTCGGCGTGCCAGCGCGATCCGGCTGCCCAGCGCTCCCGGACCTGGGCGATCTCGGGGTTGAGTGCGGCGGCCTCGGCGTGGGTGATCTGCTCGTAGCACACCGTGGCACCAGTGGCCGCGCTGATTGCGGCAACTGCCTCGGCCGGGGTGGGGGCGTCCCCGGCCAGCTCCAGACTCCCCGCGAATCGGTCCGGCTGGTCGAAGGCCAGCGCCGCGAATTCGGCGATGTCCTCCACCGCGATGATCTGGACAGGTTCGTCCGGCGGGAAGATGTGCCGGTGCACGCCGTGGACGATGCCGTCGAGTCCGATGGGTGTCGATCCGAGATAGTTCGACATGAAGCGCACCGGGCGCAGCACGGTCACTGACCGGATCCGCTCATGCAGGTGGTCCTCGATGCGTTTCTTTCCCTCGGAGCCACCCGGGCGCCCCGGTGTGGACGCGATGCCCGTGAACACGACGTGCTCGACCCCCACGGCGGCTGCGGCATCGATCAGTGCTCGGCCTCGGGCGAACTCCCGCTCCACGTCGGAGCCGGCCGGTCCGAATGCCACGGGCGGTACGGCGAACAGTGCCGCTGCTCCCTCCAGCGCCGCAGGCAGACTCGACGAGTCGTCGAAGTCGCCGGGGACGAGTTCGGCCCCGGCGGTTTCGAGTGCCTTGGCGGTGCGCGTGGTCGTGTCTCGCACGAGTACGCGCACCGGTCTGCCGGCCGCCAGGAGCCGGCGTGCGGTGGCGCCGCCCTGTCGACCGGTCGCACCGGTCACGACGACCAAGCGGTCAGTGGTCATGTCGTCCTCCGCCCCGGGATTGTCGGGGGCACGGTGGGTTGAGCCCGGGGTCGATGTGGAATGCTGCACCCGGTTGAGCCCGACGGACAAGGGATTACGTGACATGACCGCAGCTCCCGAGGACGTCGGCCGGGCTGATGCCCGCCGCAACCGCATGAAGGTGCTCGCCGCCGCCTCACGGGCGTTTGACGAGCACGGTCTGGACGTCTCGCTCGGCGCGATCGCACGGCAGGCGGGGGTCGGCGCCGGCACCGTGTACCGGCACTTCCCCAGCAAGGAGATCCTGCTGGAGGCCGTACTCGTCCAGCAGATCGACAACCGGGTGGACGCCGCTCGACGGTGGGCGGTCCGCACTGACCCTGTCACGGCGTTCTTCGGCTTCCTCCTGGAGGTCGTCGACACGTCCCAAGGGCGCAAGCACGCGTGCGACGCCTTGACCACGGAAACGAGCTGGCCGCGCCCCAGCCTGGCCGCGTCGGCGCGACGGTTCCGCCAGGCACTCGACGAACTGCTCCGCGCAGCCCAGCGGGCCGGCGGGGTCCGCACCGACGTCAGCGCGGACGATGTCGCTGCGCTCACCGTCGGATGCGCGACGACATGGGCTGCCCACCGCGACCGCAACGGCGGCACCCGCATGGTGCGGCTGACGCTGGAGAGCCTGCGGAGTCCCGTCTCTGTCACGGAAGGGCAGGTGTTTCGTGACGTCTCCGGCACGCTTCACTCGGCGCCACGGTGCGAGGAGTGCGGGGCCCGGCTCGACGCCCGGTCCACCGGCCGCCCGGCCCGCTACTGCGGAGCGACTTGCCGACAGCGAGCGCGTCGCCGCCGGCTCGGACCGGAAACGACTTCCTAAGGGCTGTCCCGCAAAGATCTTGGCTCCGAGTGCAGAGCAGCCGGAAGAGCCGGCGAGGTGCTCAACTGGTGGTTCGTGAGGTGTCCAGGGACCGGCCGAAGTCGGCGAGCGAGTGGAAGTCGTTCTCCCTTAGGCCGATCCGCGGGTTGACGTGGTGCAGGAGCCCGGCGCCTTGGTGGTGGGCGGTCACGTAGCTCTGATCCAACTCGCTCTGCTCGTCGTCCACCCACGCGAAAGGACGGCCGCCTGCGTAGTCCACCAGCGGCCCGGTCTTCCAGTGGACGCCATCAGGGCGCTCTTGGAGCAGGACGTCGCCGAAGTCCACAAAGGGAAGTTCCGGAAGGCCCAGGACCGGTGCGATCCACCGGTTGGCGTCGTCCATCCATGTGGTGGCCCAGCACAGCTCGAAGCCGAGCTGGAGCAGGGATCGTCCATGCTCTGGGTTGAGCCAGACCCGCAGTGGCCGTCGGGATGAAAGGCCTCTGTCGTCCTGATGGGCGTCGTTCCGGGGGACTCTGAGTGTGGTGTAGCCGTCGGGACGCCGCTCCGGCTTGGCCGCGTAAGGGTTGAGCGGCCCGTCCACGTCGAGGAACAGCAGAGGTCGGTTCACGGTTTCCCCCGGGTCTTGCGCACTGCGGACTGCCCCGAGCAGCGTAACTGTGGGATTGCCTCGGCATTGGGCCGGCCTGAGTGGTGATCATGATGTGGTGAGTGTGATCACGGCATCGGAGCCGTCCTGGATAACCCCGTTCGCGGGGCTGAGCCCGCGCTGCTTTGGCAAGCTGCTGACCACGCTGCGGCGCGATGGAGCAGATGTGGTCCACCGAGGCCGGCAGTGGAGCCTGCCACTGGAGGACCGGGTGTTGCTGGTCACGGCCTACTGGCGCACCAATCTGACGTTGCGGCAACTCGCTCCGCTGTTCGGCGTCTCGAAGTCCACGGCCGGCCGAGTCATCAACCACCTCGGCCCCCTGCTCGCACTCCAGCCCCGTAGGCGGTTCGCCAAGGGCACCGTGCTCATCGTGGACGGCACCCTGGTCCCCACCCATGACCACGCCATCGCCGAGCGGTCGAAGAACTACCGGTACTCCACCAACCACCAGGTCGTCATCGACGCCGACACCCGCCTGGTCGTCGTGGTCGGCCGGCCGCTCGCCGGGAACCGCAACGACTGTAAGGCGTGGGAGGAGTCCGGCGCCAAGGCCGCCGTGGGCAACACCGTCACGATCGCCGACGGCGGCTACCCGGGCACCGGCCTCGTCATCCCGCACCGCCGTAAGCGCGGCCAGAGCGAACTCCCGGACTGGAAAGAGGAACACAACAAGTCCCACAAGCAGGTCCGGGCCCGCGTCGAGCACGTCTTCGCCCGCATGAAGACCTGGAAGATCCTCCGCGACTGCCGCCTCAAAGGCGATGGCGTCCACCACGCCATGCTCGGCATCGCCCGGATGCACAACCTCGCCCTCGCCGGATAAGCAAGGCGGCCGCCATGCCCGAGGCGGCTTCAAGATCCTTGCGGGACAGCCCTTAGCGCAGGATGAGTCGCGGGTGCCACGCACTGCAATGGCCGGTGCCCACGGCCGACGTTGCTGTCCGATTCCGCATCCGTCATTACCACCAGAATGCCGCACTCCAGACATGAAGATCACGATCTACAGCTGGAGTATTAGGCCCAGAAGACCGGCCGAGTACGTAAGAATCACCGACGCGAGCGGCACGACACTGAGCGGATCGTGGGCCCTGTCCCACCCATTCCCCACAGTGAGGTCAACATGATCATGTCGAAAACCCTGCGCACTCGCACCGCAAGCGTGGGTGCCGTGATCGCCATGGGTCTCGGGCTCTGCGTCGCACAGTCCACTGAGGCGTCGGCTTTGCCTGAGACGGACTACCAGTTCGCTCTGCCCGGTGGAGCTTCGGAATTTGAACGCAGTGTTGAGATGACCTCCAACTCTCTGACAATCACGCGCGGAGATAGCCAGAACGCAGAGATCACCAGCTTCATCTACGGGACGTACTCCAAGTCGTACGTGACGCTGGAGATTCCCGGCAGGGGCTACAAGTACCACAGCGTCAAGCCGACCAAGATTGTTGGCTCTGGATACAATCAGAAGGTTACGTTCAAGTTCAATAGGTATGAGATCTACCAAACTGACTAAAAGACCTTGCGTTGTTTTCGTGACAGAGGGCTCCACACCGTACAGGTGCGGGGCCCTTTGTGCACACTGCTACGCGGACGCCTTCTTCGCCGTATGTGAGCGGCTGGCCTTCTCCTCCTCGGAGGGGATCCCCGCCTCGGCCTCCTGGTAGGTGGCGCTGGGCGTCGGCTGGCCGGCCAGCGACGGGCGGGATGCAGTCGACCAGATTGAGGGTCTGGGTGATGTCGTTGACGTTGGCCGCGGTGGTGATGACTTTGAGCGGGGTGCCGCGTCCGTCGCAGATCAGGTGGTGTTTGCTGCCCGTCTTCCGCCGCTCGACCGGCGACGGACCGGTATCGGCACCCCATTTTTTCGCGCGGATGTGGGAACCGTCCACGCAAGCCCGCGACCAGTCGAGCTCGCCGGCCGCGTTCAGCTCGGCGAGCAGGACCCGGTGCAGCCGGTCGAAAACCCCCGCCTTCTGCCACCGGTCCAGGCGGCGCCAGCACGTCTGTCCCGAGCCTAACCCCAGCTCCGGGGGCAGAAGTTGCCAGGATATGTCGTTGTAGAGGACGAACAGGATGCCCTGGAGGCAGAGCCGGTCCGACACCGGCCGAGGCCCCGGTGAGCGTTCCGGCCGCGGTCGCCCATTCAATTTTACTAGATTAAGGGTGGTCAGTACCCCGAGTGCGTTCGAGGTCGGCGCGGATGGCTTCTTGGAGGGCGGTGGCTTCGGTTGTGCGCCCCGCTAATAGGTAGGAGCTCACGAGGTTGTTGCGGGCGGTGAGGGTGCCTGGGTGGTCGGGGCCGAGGACGCGTTCAAAGTCTGCGACGGCGGTTTCTAAGAGAGCGGTGGCTTCGGCGGTACGACCCGCTTGCTGGTAGGAATGGGCGACGTTGTTGCGGGCCCCGAGGGTGTCGGGGTGTTGGGGGCCGAGGACGCGTTCCCGGTCGGCGAGCACAGCCTCGCGAAGGCTCAGTGCTTCATCTTCGAGACCGGCTTGCTGATAGCAGTGTGCCAAGTTGTTGAGGGCATGGAGGGTTATGGGATGTAGCGGCCCGAAGACCCGCTCGCTGCTGACGCGGCTGACCTCCAATAGAGAGATTGCTTCACTGTTGCGCCCCACGTCGGCGTAGAAGCCCGCGAGATTTAGACGGGCCGTGATCGTGTGCGGATGGTCGTGTCCGAGAGTGCGCGCGTTACCGATGAGGACGAATTCCTGGAGGGTGACGGCGTCGTTGATGCGCCCAGTCTGCTGGTAAGAGAGGGCGAGGTCGCTCCGGCTCGTGAGTGTGTGCATGTGCAGGGGGCCCAGCAGGCGTTCACGATCTGCGAGAACGGATTCCTGGAGAGCTATAGCTTCGCGGGTGCGTGCGCTTTTCCACAATGAGACTGAGAGGGCGCGGCGCGCCGTGAGCGAGTCAGGATGCTCAGGACCGCATATTCGCTGGCTTTGGGTGACGAGTACGTCCCAATAGGTGGTGGCAGCCGAGGGCATGCCTGCGTCGATAAGGCTTTCCCCGGCGCGGAAAAGGATGATGTGCGCCTTCGGGTGCCAGAGGTGGTCGCCGGTGTGGTGGTGGAGGTGGTCGGTGTTCGAGCGTAGCGCGGAGGCCAGTTCAGGGTAGGGCTGGTCGAGGCTGGGCCAGACGTGCAGGAGAGCGTCAGCGGCCGTCTGAGCGAGTGGGGGGAGGACTTCGGCAGGGGTGGTTTCGCGAGCGGCGCGGGCGGTAAGTGCGTGGATGCGTACAGCCCGGGGTTCCTGCTGGCGGTCGCTGTTGATCAGCGCGTAGCGGTGCAGGACCCGCAGCACCGACTCAGCCTCTTCCGTAGTGACGTCCGCCGCGTGCTCAGCAGTGTCCGGGGCGGGAGCTCGGCGTTCGGTGAGATGGGCCAGAACGACGGGGGTGGTCCAGACGGAGTGAGGGTGTCCGGCGGGGTCGAGGTGTGCGGCAAGTTGGAGCGCGGGGCGGGCGAGGCCGGCGGGCTGGGTGAGCTGCGCCGCGTCGAGGGAGAGCAAGAGGGTGGTGGTGATCTGCCGTCCGTAGCCTTCGGCGTCGGCCGTCTCCGGAAGGACCTGTTCCAGTCGGCGGCTGTGGTCGTTGAAGAGGGTCAGGTAGCGGGCGCTGCTGAGGTCTTGGTTGAGCATGTAGGCGGCCGCATGCCCGAGCGCCAGCGGTAGACGTCCGAGCGCCGCGGCCAGGTCGTCGACATTGTCGTCGAGGAGATGTCCGGCGTCATCGTCGGCCAGGCGGGTGCGGAGATACGCGGAGGCTTCGTCGGGTGTGTAGACGCCGACCCGAACCCGTTTGCGGCCGTTGCCCGTGAGGGCCGCATCGTGGAGCCGTGTGGTGGCCAGCACCCACCCTGTGCCGGTGCGACTGGTCGGCCACCAGCCTGCCATCCCGGCCGGGTCGGTGATGTCGTCCAGGACGACCAGCCAACTCCGGTCCGTCGTTGCCAGCCAATCCAGGAACGCCCACGCGTCCTGCTCCAGATCGTCGCCCCCCGCACCTGGCGCGGCAACGATGACGGCGGCTCGGGCGTAGAAGGTGACGACCCGCTGGACCTCTACTGAGGGCACCCACAGGACGAGATCGGTGCCGTCGTGGAGGGCTTCGGTCGCATAGGCCGCGGCGAGCTGTGACTTGCCAACTCCGCCGCCGCCGGACAGCACCTGCGTCGTCATCGCCGACGATCCCCGCGCCCGTGCCGCGTCCACCTGCTCGCAGAGTGCGGTGCGCGGTTGGAACGCGCTGGCCAGGCTGGGGACGGGGCCGATTTCCAATGGCCACATCACTTCGCGCGGGGTGAGATGTATGTGGATCTGCCGGTTGTCGAAGACCTGGCTGCCCTGCCCGAACGCACTGTGGGAGGCGTTGCCTCCTATGGCGGTCCCGCCACGGCCCGTCGCCCGCACGTCCCGAGCGGGCTCCCGCGAGCCCTGAGGAATGGTGCCGGGCTGCGGCGCCGTCTCGGCCGCTTCCCCGTCGTTTCGGTGGCGGGGCCGTCGGGGAGTCATCGGCGTTCGCTGTCGTCGCCGAGTGCGTTGTCGGCGATGTCGCCTGCGGCGGCGATGCCGTCCCTTCCCGCCCGTACGTCCGCGTCTCTACCACCCGCAGGAGGAGCTGGTGCCCTCGCTGTCGGGGGGCCGACGACCGACGACCGGTCGCCGATGGCGCTGCCGGTGATGTTTCCGCCCGCCGCGATCCCGCCCCGCCCGCTGCGAACCCGACGCCCGTCACCACTCGTTCCGGGGCTGCGGACGAGGGCGATCACCGCGAGAACGACCGCGGCCAAGCCGACGATGGCGCCGATGACGCTGGCTGTTCGATCAGCCATGTCCGGATTCACCACGAGCGCCACAATCAGCCCCGCCGACACCACGCCCGCGACCACGGCGAGAACCCATACGGCGACGCGCGCCGGCCCCGAAACTGCCACAGTTCTGCTCCTGCGGTTGTGTCCGATGCCCCCTCGGAACGGGCTAGTGACGATACCGCTGTGACCCTCGCGAGCGGTAGGAAGTCACGTGATTCGGTGCCACTGACGGGCGGCGGCCGGCGCGCCCTGTGGGTGGGTGTCACGGACCTGGCAGGGCCCTCGCCTGCAGACTCATCTGCTACCGACGACTCAAGAAAACCCGACCATGATCGTGTTACGAGTTCTTAGTCTCCAGGATTCCTCAGATCCGAGGCTATGGAGGAAGCTTCGGTGCCAGCTCGTGCATGCCGAGCTGCGCCGCGCGCGATTCCTTCACATTTCCCATGCCACTAGCGCACTGCGCGGTGGCATGGTTGGTCGACTGGTGAGTTGTACGCCAGTGCATCCGCTTTGGGGGGATCTTCATGCGTACTCGCACCGCCGCTGCCTCTGCGGTTCTAGTCCTGTTCGCCCTGTTGGGCTCGGCCGCCTGCTTGGCCTCTCCGGAAGGAGACAAGCCGTCATCTGGCAGCTCGGTGTCCGTCGAGAAGGCAGCCGATCAGCGACAGACAGCCAGGGCCAAGCCTGGAATCGACCCCTCGGAGTGCGCGACCTCTGCCGATAAGATACCGAAGGGCTGTGAGGTCGACGTGTCGGTGGGAGAGATCGACGAGGCGTCCCCGGCCGCTGAAGCGCCATCGGCGAAGTGAACTCCCGTTCTGGTGTGGTCTGTTGGGGGTGGGGGTTGTGTTTGGGGTGTGAGGTGTTGCTGGGTGTGTCAGGTGTTGAGTGGTTTCCGGTGGGTGGTGTTGATGGTTGGGTGGGGGTGTGTGTGGTGGGG
>NZ_JBHVWF010000023.1:0-41012 GCF_042882365.1 Streptomyces sp. NPDC058221
CGGGGCCACCAGGGTCAACCCTGGTGACCCCGTGCCCCAACGCTCGATCAGACGCCCCGCACAAAGAGAGTCCAGGCGCTCCGCTCCGTGAAGCGGGCCGTGCCCAGCTCGACACTCAAGGGCCCGTCCTAGAAGTAGTGCTTTCGTCCTCCGACCTTGCGCCCGGTTGCACCGAGGATCCACAGGACGGCGCCGACAACGATGAGTACACCGCCGATGGTCGTCAGCAGTCCCATGCCGACGAGCAGGCCGATTATGAGCAGAATTACACCCAGTAGGATCATGTCAGTTCCTATCCTAAATTCTATTGGCACGTATGAAATCCGCTGTGCAGCAACCTAGCCGCACTCGGACAGGTTCAGTCTGGCTGGATTCTGAATGGACAGCTGCCAGGATGCTGGCCTGTCCGAACGTGTGCCCTGCGGATTCGACTTCACACACGACTTTCCTGAATTAAACGAGGACAGGGGTGAGGGGCGTCGGTAAGTCGGTCTCTCGGGTGGCCCCCGCCTGGAGCGCAGCGCCCTCTCCGACCAGGTCTGACCGGGTGGGGGGTTCACCCATCTGCAACTACAACGTGGCTTCCCCGTCGCCCCCAGTCCCCGGTGGGTACGGATCAGCCACACATGATTGGAATCCGAGCCGAGGGGCAGGCGACGTTCTGATCGTTCTGGGAGCACGTCACTGAATTTGGGTGAGGCCGTTGCGGATTGCGATGATTTTCGATCGCGGACCGCGAAGCGTTTCTGATGAGGAGACGCATATGAGTGAGAACATCTGGGCGACACGGTGGCCGAGCCTGAACGACGCGGAGGGTCCGACACGGAACGCCAGGAGCGCCGTTCTCCTACCTCGGGCTCACCGCAGGCGCGTCGCCCGTCGCATCCTCCGCCGGGGCCTCGCCGAACCGGGCCAGGGCCAGCGCACCCGCCACCGCCACCGCGAAGCCCGTGACCGCAAGCCAACCGAGCCCCTCGCGGGTACGGTCCCCGAGCCAGATCACGCCCACCAGCGCGGGCCCGATCGTCTCGCCCAGGACCATTCCGGCGGTCGCCGTCGTCACCGAACCACGTTGCAGCGCCGAGGTGAGCAACAGGAACGCCGAACCGCCGCCCACCAGCAGTGCGTACACGGCAGGGTTGGCCACCAGCGCGGACGGCGACACATCGTCGATCAGCCGGACAGCGACCTCCACCACTCCGAATCCGCATCCCGCGCCGAGCCCCAGCACCAGGGCGCGTGCCCGCTCCGGCAGTCGCCCGGCCAGCGTGCCGACCAGCAGGATGCCGAGGGCGATCCCGAGCATCGACCAGCGCAGCGCATCCGATCCGCTCAGATGCCCCTCACCGCCGGAGGCCAGCCCCAGCATGCCGAGGCCCGCGCAGACGACGGCGACAGCTGTCCACTCGGTGGCGCTCAGCCGTACCTGGAGGAGGCGGGCGGCAACGACGGCGGTCACGGCGAGACTCGCGGCCAGGGCCGCCCCCACCGCGTAGATGGGCAGGGAGCGCAGGGCGATGATCTGGAGAACGAATCCGAGGCCGTCGAGGGCGAGTCCGGCGATGTAGCGCCACTGCCGCAGGGCCCGCAGCAGCAGCGCCGGATCGACCCCCGCACCGGCCCCCGGCTCGGCTGCGGCCCGCGCGGCGACGGCCTGGAGAACGGAGGCCGTACCGAAGCAGACCGCGGAACCGAGCGCGCAGATCATCCCCAAGAGCACAACGGGGACTCTACTGGGGAGCGCGAGCGCGAGTGAGGTACCGCGGGGCCGGGTGTCAGCCGCGCAGGACCTCGCGGAGCTGATCCAGGCCCCAGTCCAGGTCTTCTTTGCTGATCACCAGCGGCGGGGCGATCCGGATCGTCGAACCGTGAGTGTCCTTCACCAGCACCCGGCGATCCATCAGCTTCTCGGAGATCTCCCGGCCCGTGCCGTGGCCGGGATCGATGTCGACGCCCGCCCAGAGCCCGCGCCCCCGCACCGTCTCCACCGCGCCGCCGCCCACCAGCAACCCCAGCTCCTGATGAAGGTGATCGCCCAACTCCGTGGCCCGCTGCTGGAATTCACCGGTGCGCAGCATCGCGATCACCTCCAGCGCGACCGTGCAGGCCAGGGGATTGCCGCCGAACGTCGAACCGTGCTCGCCGGGCCGGTAGACCCCCAGCACCGCAGCCGACGAGACCACGGCCGACACCGGCACCACTCCGCCTCCCAGGGCCTTGCCGAGCACATACATGTCCGGCACGACGCCCTCGTGCTCACAGGCGAAGGTCTTTCCGGTCCGGCCCAGGCCCGACTGGATCTCGTCCGCGATGAACAGCACGTTCCGCTCGCGGGTCAGCTCCCGGACACCGGCGAGATAGCCGGGCGGCGGCACCAGGACCCCCGCCTCGCCCTGGATCGGCTCCAGCAGCACGGCCACGGTGTTCTCGGTCATCGCCGCCCGCAGCGAGGTCAGATCCCCGTACGGCACGATCTCGAACCCCGGTGTGTACGGGCCGAAGTCCGCGCGGGCCTCCGGGTCCGTGGAGAAGCTGACAATGGTCGTCGTGCGGCCGTGGAAGTTGTTGGCGGCGACGATGATCTTCGCCATCCCGTCCGGGACGCCCTTGACCCGGTAGCCCCACTTGCGGGCCGTCTTCACCGCGGTCTCCACGGCCTCCGCCCCGGTGTTCATGGGAAGCACCATCTCCATGCCGCACAACTCGGCGAGCTGCGTACAGAACTCGGCGAACCGGTCGTGATGGAAGGCCCGTGAGGTGAGCGTCACCCGCTCCAGCTGGGCCTTGGCGGCGTCGATCAGACGCCGGTTGCCGTGGCCGAAGTTGAGTGCCGAGTAGCCGGCGAGCATGTCGAGGTAGCGCCGTCCCTCGACATCGGTCATCCAGGCGCCGTCCGCCGAGGCGACGACGACGGGCAGCGGATGGTAGTTGTGCGCGCTGTGCGCCTCGGCGGAGGCGATGGCGGTTTCCGTGGTCGACACGGGGTCTCCGTTCGTCGTGCGGCGTGGGCATGGGTGGTGCCCACTTTGTATCGTCGGTCGGATCCCCCACGAGGAAACCTTCACTTCCCGGCGCGCCCGCGATTTCCTTTCAGGGCGTGGTTCGTGCGTGAGTCCGGCGAGGAGTCCCGGACCGCTCTCTCAGGGATCGATCAGTTGCTGACGCGGTCCGGTCCCGGAAGCCTGGCCGCCCGCTCCGGGCCAACCGCCCCGCCGCCGCGTCCACCACTGCCCGCCCATCACGAGCGCCCCGCCCGCCGCCATCCCGGGTATCGCCCACCACCAGCCATCGGCCTCGGACGGGCCGTGGCCACCGGAGGCGGAGGAAGGAGCGGACGAAGCGGCGGTCGCGGCGCCTCGACCGCCCTGTGCCGGGTAGGCGGCGGTGTCCTCCCATTCCCGGGGGAACAGCGCCGTGTATCCCGCCTTGTTGCTCCGCTCTCCCAGCAGTCCGAGATCGGTGAAGAGAGCGATCAGCTCCTTGGGCTTCGCCGCTCGGTGCCAGTACCCGCGGTAGGTCGTGGGCATCTCCGTGGCCGTGTGTATCCATACGGTGTCCGGGCTGTCGCCGGGGAACACGCGGTCCACCCTGGCCGGTGTGATGTCGAGGGCCATCCAGGTGATGTTGATCTGTCTGGTCCCCACCGCCTCGTCCAGGCTCGGTGGGCGCTCCATGGTCCCTCGGCCGGACGGACCGAGGAGACGGCCCAGCTCGTCGAAGCGCTTGGCAGTGACCGGCAGCGCGGTCGTGCGGCCGGTGTCGGGTGAAGTGACCAGCATGCTCGTCGGACCGCCCGCCGACGCGCTCGGGGCCAGGATCAGGCCGAGCCCCAGCGCGGCCGTCAGCACGGCCGTCAGCCCGGCCGCCCATCGTGAGAACCGGCCCATCAGCTGTCGCATGACGCCCCCAGTCATTCTTGATCATCCCTGCCGGTGTGGCTCGCCCGCACCGCGTCACCTCTGATACACCGCTCGGCGCGCGCGGGTTCCCCTTTCGGGCCTGCCGAGTCAATGTGCGTTTCGAGCCCGCCGAGTCAATGCGTGGAGCCGGCGATCTCCAGCGCACGGTCCGGCGACGACACGCCCTCCAGCCGCAGCGTCACCCGGCCGTCTTCCACCCACAACAGCGTCGGCCCGGCCGTGCGCTGCGATCGCGTCCACCGCGTGCCGTCCGTGGTGACCATGCCGAAGCGGAGGACATGCGGACGCGCGAACCAGAGCCCGTCCACCTCGTCCCCTTCCTCGCCCCCGTGACCGTCGCCGTCCGACACCTTCAGCCACTCCGGCTGCTCGCGGACCTGCTTGGTGAAGTACGGATCGAGGGCCGAGGCGAACTCGTCGAGCCGTATCGTCCGCCCGTCCTCCCGCCAGCACAGCGTGACCATGGAACGGTCCTCCGGCAGCCGGGTCACGGAGATCGCGGCGGGCACGCCCAGCGTCGTCGGCACCACCGGCCGGAAGCCCGCCCGGCGCGCCGCCTCCGCCGCCGTCACCGGGGCGTCGCAGCCGGGCACGGGGGAGCCGGGCCCGGCCGCGGCCGGGCCCGACGGGTCGTACCGCACTTCGACCCCGCCGAAGTCGAACCAGTCCGCGACCGCCGCCCGCACCGGGGGTGTCAGCACGAGCACCACCAGCAGCCCCGAGAGCGCGGCCGACAGCAGCCGGGCCCGGCGGCGCATCCACCCCCGGACCCGCTCCGCCCGCCCGGGATCCACGGGCACCGGCACCGGGACCGCCTCGGCGACGATCTGTGCCAGCACGCGCTCGGCCATCGTCGGCCCGTCGCACCCCGGAACCTCCAGGCCGCGCCCCAGCGCCCGCAGCTCCGCCCGCAGCCCGGCCCGGTCGTCGCCGCGCTCCGGGCGGTCCCTCGGCCCGCGCTCATCCATGTCCCTCACCTCCGCCCTCTTCGCGTGGGCCACCGTCGCCGAACGGGCCGAGCGGCCCCAGCGAGCCGAGGCTCTTCTCCAGCTTCTTCAGCGCGCGGTTCAGCCGGGACTTCACCGTCCCCCGCGGCCAGCCCAGCGTCCGGGCCGTCTCCGCCTCGTCCATCTCCAGCAGATACCGACAGCCGACCACCTGGCGCTGCTCCTCGCCCAGCGTGTCCAGCGCCGCTATCAGCAGCGCCCGCCGCTCCTCCGCCAGCGCGGCCGCCGCCGGATCCGCCGCGTCCGGTATCAGCGGATCGGCCTCCCGCAGCGTGGCCTCGCGGCCGGCCACCGCCCGCAGCCGTCCCGCCGAGCGGACGGTGTTCCTCGTCTCGTTGACCACGATCCGCAGCAGCCACGGCCGGAACGCGGCGTCCTCGCGGAAGCTCCCGAGCGCCCGGTAGGCCTTGAAGAAGGCGGACTGCACCACATCCTCGGCGTCCGCACCCGCACCGAAGGCGACCGCCGCACGTATCGCCACACCCGTGTGGGCGCGCACCAGCGACGCGTACGCCTCTGTGTCCCCGGCGCGCACGCGAGCGATCACCGCAGCGTCGGAACCGCCCCCGGCCGGCCGCCGGAGCCGCTGCTCGTACTGCTGTTCAGGTCGCAGTCCGGACTGTTGCCCATCCCGTCCCCCAGCAGGCGCGAAAGAGCGGTCCACACCCTCGTCGTCGACGGCACGGCCCCCCTTCCGGCCCGTCTGCAGGGCCCCCTCCCGAGTCCTCACACCTTTCATACACCGGCTGCCCGAGATCGGTTCCGTACCTGAGACAATGACTTCCATGGCCTCTGAACGTCCCCGTGTGCTTTCCGGAATCCAGCCCACCGCAGGCTCGTTCCACCTCGGCAACTACCTCGGCGCGGTCCGCCAGTGGGTGGCCCTGCAGGAGTCCCACGACGCCTTTTACATGGTGGTCGACCTGCACGCGATCACGGTCCCGCAGGACCCCGCGCAACTGCGTGCCAACACCCGGCTCGCCGTTGCCCAGCTGCTTGCCGCCGGGGTCGACCCGGACCGCTGCACGCTCTTCGTCCAGAGCCATGTACCCGAGCACGCCCAGCTCGGCTGGGTCATGAACTGCCTGGCCGGATTCGGTGAGGCGTCCCGGATGACGCAGTTCAAGGACAAGTCCGGCAAGCAGGGCACCGACCGCACCACGGTCGGGCTGTTCACCTATCCGATGCTGATGGTCGCGGACATCCTGCTCTACCAGGCCGACGAGGTCCCGGTGGGCGAGGACCAGCGCCAGCACCTGGAGCTGACCCGCAACCTCGCGGAGCGGTTCAACGGCACCTACGGCGACACCTTCACCGTGCCGGACCCGTACATCCTCAAGGAGACCGGGAAGATCTACGACCTCCAGGACCCGTCCGCGAAGATGAGCAAGTCGACGGCGAATCCCAAGGGTCTGATCAACCTCCTCGACGAGCCGAAGGTCACCGCCAAGAAGGTGAAGAGCGCGGTCACCGACACCGACACGGTGATCCGCTTCGACCAGGCCGAGAAGCCGGGTGTCAGCAATCTGCTGAGCATCTACTCCACCCTCACCGGCACCTCTGTCCCGGATCTGGAGCAGAAGTACGAGGGCAAGGGCTACGGTGCGTTGAAGACCGATCTCGCTGAGGTGATGGTCGATTTCGTCACACCGTTCCGGACCCGCACCCAGGAATATCTCGACGACACCGAGACGCTGGACTCCATCCTGGCCAAGGGTGCGGAGAAGGCCAGGGCCGTCGCCGCCGAGACCCTGGCGCGGACCTATGACCGAATGGGCCTTCTGCCCGCGAAGCACTGAGTCCAAGGACCCTGGCGGTACCGCCTGCACAGGCGGCACACTGGCGACGTGAAGCTTGCGGCCGGCAGTGGCTGAAAACAGACCATCGAGGATTGAGGAGAACGACGTGGGGACCGTAACGCTCGGCGTTTCGATCGCGGTCCCGGAGCCCTACGGCAGCCTGCTCCAGGAGCGGCGCGCGAGCTTCGGGGACCCTGCCGCACCTGGCATTCCCACCCACGTCACCCTTCTCCCGCCGACCGAGGCGGAGGCGGCCGCCCTGCCCGCGATCGAGGCGCACCTCGCCGGGATCGCGGCCGGCGGCCGCCCCTTCCCGATGCGGCTGTCCGGCACGGGCACGTTCCGTCCGCTCTCGCCGGTCGTCTTCGTCCAGGTCGTCGAGGGTGCCTCGGCCTGCTCCTGGCTGCAGAAGCGGGTCCGGGACGCCTCCGGCCCGCTGGTGCGTGAGCTCCAGTTCCCGTACCACCCGCATGTCACCGTGGCGCACGGCATCAGCGAAGAGGCGATGGACCGGGCGTACGCGGAGCTCGGCGACTACGAGGCGTCCTGGACCTGCGGTTCCTTCGCGCTGTACGAGCAGGGCCCCGACAGCGTCTGGCGCAAGATCAACGAGTTCCCGTTCGATGTGGGCGGTGGAGCCCCCGCCCTGCCCGCGCAGAGCGGCCGGCCGGTGGACGCGCCCTCGCTCCGCCCCTGAGGACAGGGGCCCCGGGCCCGCCGTCCCTCAGACCGGCATGCGCCGGAACAGCGGCCGCGGCACATGCCGCAGCGCCGACATCACGGCCCGTAGCGCCCCCGGCACCCACACCGTCTCCGAGCGCCGCCGCAGACCCGTCACGATCGCGGCCGCGACCGCGTCCGGCGTGGTCACGAGAGGCGTCCGGGTGAACGGGATCGTCGCGAGCGGCGCCCCGGCCCCCGTGTCCTCCTGCGCCTCCGCGCCGGCCCCTGCCGTCCCGGCCGGCCGTACGAGACCGGGGCGGACGACCATCACATGCACGCCCGTGCCGTGCAGCGCGTCCCCGAGCCCCTGCGCGAACGCGTCGAGGCCGGCCTTGCTCGATCCGTAGATGAAGTCCGCGCGCCGGGCGCGCTCACCGGCCACCGACGACAGCACCACCAGCGAGCCGTGGCCCTGCGCCTGAAGTGCGCCGGCGCACACCAGCCCGGCCGAGACGGCTCCCGTGTAGTTCGTCTGGGCGACCCGGACCGCCGAGAGGGGCTCCTCCTCGTCGCGCTCCTGGTCGCCGGGGATACCGAACGCGAGCAGCACCATGTCGATGTCGCCCTCGGTGAAGATCTTGCCGAGGGCGGTCTCGTGGGAGTCGGTGTCCAGGGCGTCGAAGTCGACGGTACGGACGTACGCGCCCCGTCCTCGCAGTTCGGATGCGGCCGACTCCAGAGCGGGGGAGGGGCGGCCGGCCAGCCAGACCGTCCTGGTACGGCAGGCGATCAGGCGGCGTGCGGTGGCGAGCCCGATCTCCGATGTGCCGCCGAGGACGAGCAAGGACTGCGGGGCACCGAAGGCATCCTTCACGGAAACGCTCCTTACAGAAGGCGGAAGTCAGAGTCGTAGGAAGCAAAGCGGGGCAGCGGCTGCCCGGGTGGGGGTCATTCAGAGCGACAGGCGCCGCGAGAGATCCGACCGGAACGCCCCGTCCGGGTCCAACTCGGCCCGCAGGGCACGGAATTCACCCAGCCGCGGATACATCGTGGCCAGCGCGTCCGGGCGCAGCCGGGAGTCGTTCGTCAGGCAGACCCGGCCGCCGGCGGCCGCCACCTCCTCGTCCAGGCCGTCGAGGAAGCGGGCCAGTCCCGGCAGTGCGGCCGGCAGATCGAGGGCCAGGGACCAGCCGGGCACCGGGAAGGACAGCCAGCCGGGATCGCCCTCGCCGAACCGTCTGAGCGAGGCGAGGAACGACGGACAGCGCCGCCGGGAGATCTGCCGGACGATCCGGTGCAGCGTCTCCTCCTGCCCGTGCCCGACGACGAACTCGTAGTTCACGAAGCCGCCTCTGCCGTGGATGCGGTTCCAGTGCGGCACGGCGTCCAGCGGGTGGAAGAAGGCCGGGATCCGCTGGAGTTCACCGGTACGGGACCGGGGCGCGCGGCGGTACCGGAGTTCGGCCAGGGCAGCGGCGGAGACCCGGCCGAGCAGCCCGCCGGGGAGGAGGTCCCCGACGAGCGAGTGGGCGGCCGGCAGCGGGGCGGAGCGGAGGGCGAGTGGTGTGCGCCGGGCGTGCGCCGGTAGCGCATCCAAGGGCGCATGCTCCCCCCGGGTGAGGACGGCCCGGCCCGTCGCCCGGCCGCGGGCGGTCAGATCGATCCAGGCGGAGGTGTAACGGTGGTGGTGGCCGCCCGTGGCGAAACGGGCCATCAGATCGTCGAGATCGGTGGCCCGTTCGGTGTCGACCGACATCAGGGACGTCGCGACGGGGTCCAGCCGGAGCGTGGCCGAGAGGATCACTCCGGTCAGGCCCATGCCGCCCGCGGTCGCGTCGAAGAGCGGGGTGCCCGGCCGGACGGTGCGGACCTCACCGCCGGCGGTGAGCAGTTCGAACTCCGTGACGTGCCGGGAGAAGGAGCCCGCCGCGCGGTGATTGTGGCCGTGGACGTCGGAGCCGATCGCGCCGCCCACCGTGATGTGCCGGGTGCCGGGCGACACCGGCACGAACCAGCCGAGCGGAAGCAGCACTTCCAGCAGCCGGTGCAGGCTCACCCCCGCCTCGCACCTCACGACACCGGTGCCGGCGTCGAAGGCGCGGATCCGGTCCAGCGCCGTCATGTCGAGGACGGAACCCCCCGCGTTCTGCGCCGCGTCGCCATGCGCCCGGCCCAGGCCGCGCGCGATCGAGCCACGGGGTCCGCAGCCGCGTACCGTCGCCGCCGCCTCCTCGTAACTACGGGGGCGAAAGCGCAGCGCGGTCGTCGGGGCGGTACGGCCCCAGCCGGTCAGGGACACGGTGTCGACAGACATGAGGGTGACCGTATCGCCCGAGAAAACACCTTTGAGGGATTTGTTACAACACTCACCGAAATGGGTGATTGAAAGGGTGTCATCTCCTACGCGGCCGGCCGGACGCCGGTTTTCGGCGGCGGGGAGGGTAGTCGTACCTCATGGACTGGCTGAAAAAACTCCCTGTCATCGGGCCGCTCGTCTCCCGGCTGATGGAGACGCACGCCTGGCGCAGTTACGAGACGCTGGTACGGGTCCACTGGGCGAGGCTCGCCGCGGCGATCACGTTCCTCAGCTTTCTGGCCCTCTTCCCACTGATCGCGGTCGGCGCGGCGATCGGCGCGGCGCTGCTCTCCGACAAGCAGCTGGACAAGATCGAGGGCAAGATCGCCGACCAGGTGCCCGGCATCTCCGATCAGCTGGGCATCGACAATCTGGTGGCGCACGCGGGGACGGTCGGGCTGGTGGCTGGTGCGCTGCTGCTCTTCACCGGCATCGGCTGGGTCGGTTCGATGCGGGACTGCCTGCGCGCGGTCTGGGAGATGGACGATCTGGACGAGGGCAACCCGGTCATCCGCAAGCTCAAGGACGCCGGAGTGCTGCTCGGCCTGGGCGGGGCGGCCCTGGTGACCCTGGCGATCTCCTCGGTCGGCTCCGTCGCCGTCGGCTGGATCGCCGATCTGCTCAACATTCCGGAAAACGGCGCGGGCGGGGTGCTGCTGCGGATCGCCGCTCTGCTGGTCGGGGTGGTCGCCGACTTCCTGCTGCTGCTCTACCTGCTGACCCTGCTGCCCGGCGTCGAGCCGCCGCGGCGCCGGCTGGTGGTGGCCTCACTCGTCGGCGCGGTCGGCTTCGAGCTGCTCAAGCTGCTGCTCGGCAGCTATATGAAGGGCGTCGCGTCGAAGAGCATGTACGGCGCGTTCGGTGTGCCGATCGCCCTGCTGCTGTGGATCAACTTCACCGCGAAACTGCTGCTGTTCTGCGCCGCCTGGACGGCTACGCGGAGCAAGGACGCCGAGGAAGCGCAGGCGGTGGAAGACGACCGGGCGGGTGGTGACAGGGCCCGGGAGGACCAGGTCGGCGACGGCCGGGCCCGGGGCGCGGGAGCCCCGGGCGGCCGGGTCAGCGGCGAGGAAGGCGGCGCACCAGGTCCGGCAGCGGCCAGCGCCGGTTGACCAGGAACGCGGCCCCGGCCAGCAGCACCAGCACCCCGCCGACGATGCCGAGTGCCACCCCGACCCCGCCGGAGCCGCTCGCGGCGGCGGCCTTCGTGGCCTCGGCCGGCCCGTGCTTGCCCTTGCTCGCGGCCGGTCCGTCGGCCTCGGCGCCCTTGCCGTTGTTGGTCACCGCGGACTTCGGGGGGACGAGCTCACCGACCGGTGTGACCTTGCCGCTGGCGCTGAAGCCCCAGTCGAGCAGGCTCGAGGCCTCGTCGTAGACGGCGTTCGACTCGTCGGACGACGGGTTCATGACGGTGACGAGCAGCACCTTGCCGTTGCGCTCGGCGACGCTGGTGAGGGTGTTGCCCGCGTGCGTCGTATAGCCGTTCTTGACGCCCGCGACGCCCTTGTACGGGGTCACGCCGTCGGCCCCGGTGAGCAGCCGGTCGGTGTTCTGGATGCCGAAGCTCTCGCGCTTCTTGCCCTTCTCCTTCGCCCCGGGGAACTCCGCCGTGGCGGTCGAGCAGTACTCGCGGAAGTCCGCGTTCTGCAGCCCGCTGCGGGCGAACAGCGTGAGGTCGTAGGCGCTGGAAACCTGGTTGGGGGCGTCGTAGCCGTCGGGCGACACGACGTGGGTGTCCAGGGCCTGGAGCTCCTCGGCGTGCGCCTGCATGTCGCGGACGGTCTTGGGGACACCGCCGTGCATCGCTGCCAGCACATGCACCGCGTCGTTGCCGGAACGCAGGAAGACCCCGAGCCACAGATCGTGCACCGTGTAGCTGAGGTCTTCCTTGATGCCGACCAGGCTGCTGCCCTCGCCCATGTCGGCGAGATCCTCGTCCTTCACCGTGTACTCGCGGGTCTTCGGCTGCAGGGCCGGGTCCGGCATCACGGTGTCCGCGAAGAGCATCTTCAGCGTGGAGGCCGGGGGCAGCCGCCAGTGCGGATTGTGGGAGGCGAGCACCTCACCGCTCTCGGCGTCCGAGACCATCCAGGATCTGCCGGTCAGACCCTTGGGCAGGACCGGGGCGCCGGGGCCGAGATTGACCTGGGTGCCGGTCCGGCCCAGCTGGTCGCCGCCGACCTGCGACATGGCGGCGGGCGGCTTCGGTGCGTCGTCGGAGGTGTCCTTGTCCGCCGCCGAGGCAGGGCTGACGGCGAAAGTGGACAGCAAAGCGGCAGAGGTGACCGCCAGTGCGGTCTTCTTGAGAGCTGACACGGTCAAAAACGTACATGCAGTTGATGTGAAAATAGGCACCGACGGTATGACCCGCCGTGTGTACCGCCAGGACAGCCCACCCCGGGCGAGCCGGGCGGAGCGGGGCGGAGATACTGAGTCCATGAAGCTCAGCCGCCCCGTCTCCTGGTTCCTGCTCGCTTTCGGGGTGTGGAGCTGGTTCATCTGGATCACTTTCGTCAAGAACCTGTGGAAGGACGGCAGCGGTCTCGCCTTCGACGACGCCGGTGACCCTACTGCGTACTTCTGGGTGCATCTGCTGCTCGCCATCACGTCCTTTCTCCTGGGGACGGCGGTTGGCGTGATCGGGTTCCGTGGCGTCAGGGCCTTGCGCAGCCGGACCTCGTAGCGACCCGGCACCTCGTACGGACCGAATGCGGACAAACAGGGCGGGGTGGCGCACGTGGCGGTCATGGGATTCGCACTGCTGGCGATCGTGGTGCTCGCCCTGCTCGTTGCTGTGCACCGCTATGTATGGCGCCGTTTCGTCGGTGACACGACGACGCCGGGCAGCCCGCTGCGCCGGGCGGGCACGGTCGCGGCGTACGTCCTGCCGCTCCTGAGCGTCGGCGCCCTGGCTTCCGGCCGTACGAGCGCACCCTTCTGGTTCCAGCGGGTGCTGGCCTGGCCGGGCTACCTGTGGCTGGCCGCGCTGCTGTATCTGACGCTGGCTCTGCTGGTGGGCGAGGCGGTACGGCCGCTGCTGCGCAGGCTGCTCGCGCACCGTGCGACGGCGGCGGGAACCGGGGCCGGGGCCGGGCCGGATGGAGCGCGGACGGGCGGGGGCGGCCCCGCCGCAGGTACCCCCACCCTCGACTCCGACTCCGACTCCGACTCCGATGCCGGCATCGGGACGGCCGCCCCGCCCGCAATCCCGTCCTCGGCCGGCTCGCCCTCGCGCCGGCTCTTCGTCGCACGGGCCGTGGGCGGCGCCGCCGCGGTCGCCGGGCTCGGCACGGTCGGCTACGGCACCTATGGAGTGCTGCGCGGCCCGCGGGTCAAGCGCGTCACCATCCCGCTCGCCCGGCTGCCCCGCTCCGCGCACGGCTTCCGGATCGCGGTCGTCAGTGATATCCACCTGGGTCCGATCCTGGGCCGGGCGCACACCCAGCGCGTCGTCGACACGGTCAACCGGACCCAGCCCGATCTGATCGCGGTCGTCGGAGACCTGGTCGACGGATCGGTGGCCGATCTGGGTCCGGCCGCCGAGCCGCTCGCGCAACTGCGTTCCCGGCACGGCTCGTTCTTTGTCACCGGCAACCACGAGTACTACTCCGGTGCGGCTCAATGGATCGACCACGTAAGGGAATTGGGGCTGCATCCGCTGGAGAATGCGCGGGTGGAGATCGACGGTTTCGATCTGGCCGGGGTCAATGACATCGGGGGTGAGAGCGAAGGGCAGGGCCCCGACTTCGACCGGGCCCTGGGCGACCGGGACCGGTCGCGCGCGGCCGTCCTCATGGCCCATCAGCCCGTCCTCATCGACGAGGCCGTCGCGCACGGCGTCGACCTGCAGCTCTCCGGGCACACCCACGGTGGCCAGCTCTGGCCGGGCAACTACATCGCGGAACTCTCCAACCCCACAGTGGCCGGGCTCGAACGCTACGGCGACACCCAGCTGTACGTCACCCGCGGCGCGGGTGCCTGGGGTCCGCCCGTGCGGGTCGGCGCCCCCTCCGACATCACCGTCGTCGAACTCGCCTCCAGGCAGGCCTAAGGGCTGTCCGATCAGCCGTGGGGCGAATTCGGTGACCGGTTATCAACCCTCTGTATCCGGCTATCCGTCCAAGGTTTCAAGTAGCGAACAAAAGGCTGTGAGCCTCAGTTTTTCTCTTCCAGATGTGAAAATCGTGTGATTGGGTGAGCATGAACGTGCGGTGATCTGCGTATCTGAGCGCGACGCCGAGGTGGGGCTGTTAAGGGAGAGCACGGCAATGCGGTCGATCCGACTACGGATTCTCGCGATTCTCGCGGTTTTGGTCATCGCAGGCGTCGGCGCCTGGCAGTTGCTTCCCTCGGACGGGGACAAGAAGGAACCGGTCCGGGTCGGGACGACCGACGAGGTGACCTCGCTCGACCCGGCGGGCGCCTACGACGCCGGCTCCTGGGCGATGTACAGCAACGTCTACCAGTCGCTCATGACGTTCAAGTCCGGGGCGATCGTGCCCGAGCCGGACGCGGCCGAGAGCTGCGGCTTCATCGGCGGCAAGCTCCAGACGTACCAGTGCAAGCTCCGCGACGACCTGTCGTTCTCCAACGGCCGGAAGATCACCGCCGAGGACGTCAAGTACTCCTTCGAGCGCATGCTCAAGATCAAGACGGACGTCGGTCCTTCGGTGCTGTTCCCCAGCCTGAAGAACGTGGTGACCGAGGGCCGGACGATCACCTTCAACCTCTCCTCGCGCGATGCGACCTTCCCGCAGAAGCTCGCCACCGGGGCCGGTTCGATTGTCGACCGTGAGACCTACTCGGAGCACAAGCTGCGGGACGACGGCCAGGTCAGCGGCTCCGGCCCGTACGTGCTCAAGTCGTACGAGCCGGGCGTCAGCGCCGAGCTGGTACCGAACTCCAAGTACAAGGGCGCGCTGAAGGATACCGGCGGTCCGGTCACCGTGCGCTACTACAAGGAGTCCAGCGAGCTCCTGGCCGCCTGGAAGTCGGGCAAGGTCGATGTCACGCACCGTCAGCTCCCGCCGTCCACGCTCGCCGAGCTGAACCCCGGCGACGCCGACCAGCGAGTCACCGAGGCGGACAGCGCGGAGATCCGCAACCTCGTCTTCAACGTCCGCGACGGCTCCCCGCTCCACGACAAGCGGGTCCGGCAGGCCATCGCGGCGATCATCGACCGCGCGCCGCTGGTGACCGACGTCTACAAGGGCACCGTCGAACCGCTCTACTCGCTGATCCCGCAGGGCTACATCGGGCACAGCACCCCGTTCTTCGACGCCTACCCCGCGCCCGATCCCAAGCGCGCCAAGCAGCTGATGCAGGAAGCGGGCGTGCAACTGCCGCTGCACATCACCTTCGCCTACCGCGCCGACGACGCGTACACGGCGGAGACCACGGAGATCCGCCGTCAGCTGGAGGCGGACGGGCTGTTCAAGGTCAAGGTCAAGCCCGTGGAGTGGAAGGCGTTCCAGAAGGGGTACGCGGCCGGCGAGTACGACGCGTACACCGTCGGCTGGCTCCCCGACTACCCGGACCCCGACACCTTCAGCCAGCCGCTCGTCGGCCGCGACACCAGCCTTCACAACGGCTACACGAGCAAGAAGATGGACCAGCTGATCAGCTCCACGCTGCAGTACAGCGACCGCAGCCGCACCTCGGCGGACTTCAAGGACCTCCAGAGGCTGGTCGGCGAGGACGTACCGCTCGTGCCGCTGTGGCAGAAGAAGGACTACGTCGTCGCCAAGCCCGACGTCGCCGGGTCGCAGTACCTCTCCGACGGCACCGGCATCTGGCGGCTGTGGGAACTCGGCTGGATCTGACAGACCGCCACCGCGCTTCACGGAGTTTCACCGAGCGGCCGTCCCGGCACCATGGGGCGGCCGCTCGGCCGTGGCCGGCGCCGTCATGCGGACATGGTCATGCGGTCGCGGTCATGCCGTGGTGAGCATGCCGTCGTGGTCGTACGGCCGTGGTCAGTGCGGCCGGCCCGCGGCCCGCTCCGCCACTCCGGGCAGGAACTCCTCCAGCACTTCGTGGACCTGGCGCACGAGCGGCCGCAGCACCCGGAACCGGGACAGCGCGACGGCCCGCGCGATGATCGGGGCGGTGCGCTCGACGAGACGGCGACTGCGTTCGGCGTCGTCCGTCCGGTCGTAGACCCAGTAGAGGACCAGGCCCATCTGGTTCAGCCACATCAGCTGCGGCAGCAGCTCGGCCAGCTCCGGGTCGACCTTGGTGCCGGAGCCCGACAGGCAGCGCCGGTGAATGGAGATCGCCGCGTCGCGCGCCGCGAAGGAGTCCTTGGAGAACGGACTGAGCGGGCTCTCCGGATCGGCGGCGTTCTTGAAGAACTGGGCCGCGAAGCGGTGGTACGGCTCCGCCACGTCCAGCCAGCCGAGAAGGACCCCGCGGATGCGCACCGCGAGGTCCTTGTCTCCGGCCAGAACCGGCTGGACCGCCGCCTCGTGTTCGGCGGCGATCCGGTCGTAGAAGCCCTGGACGAGATGTTCCTTGGACGAGAAGTAGTAGTACGCGTTCCCGGTGGAGACCCCGGCCTCCTGGGCGATGGCCCGCATCGTCGTCTTGTCGTAGCCGCGTTCCTGGAAGAGCCGGAGCGCGGTTTCGAGGATGACCGTGCGGGTCTGCTCGCTCTTGGGAGCCTTGACTTCCTTCACGTCCTTCTCTTCCTTCACCACGGTCCCGAGGGTATCCGGGATGGCCCCGCCCCTGGCTCCGGCCCCTCCGCCACGCACGCACCGCCCCCGTCCGCCCGGCAGGGCGCTGCCGTCAGGGAGCGGTACTTCGCGGCGGCGAGGACGGTCGCCCTGGCGAACGGCCGGCCGGCCGGCGTGGTCAGCCAGTGGGACTTCGGCCGGTGCTCGGCCAGCGCCCAGAGGCAGACGATCCACGCGGAGGTGGAGCGGTAGATCTGCCCCCCGTCACCGATCACCGTGATCTCCTCCAGCGTTCCGGCGTGGTCGAGCCCGGGGAAGAGGCGGTGCGCCTGCGCGGAGTCCGCCGGGACGAGGTCGAGCGGTATCAGCTGGCGCTGCCTCATCAGCCACTGCCGCAGATGGACGCAGAGCGGGCACTGTGCGTCGTAGAGCACGGTGAGCCGTTCGACGGACTGCCGCCGTCCACCGGTCCCGGGTCGCACGGCCGGCCCTCAGGCCTTGGTGGCGGGCGCGGTCCACGGCCCGGGGCCCGGAGTCGTCCACCCCTGCGGCGGTACGGGCGGTGTCTGCTCACGCTCCATCAGGCCCCGCCTGCGGATCTTGTTGAGCACATAGACGTTGCCCAGGTGCATGACCCCGAGGACGAGCAGGACGACGCCGACCTTGACCGAGAGTGCGTCGAAGAGTCCGCGGGCGTCGGTGACCCCGTCGGAGTTCTTCAGATAGAGGGTCACGAACCCCAGGTTGACCAGGTAGAAGCCGACCACCAGCAGGTGGTTGACGGCGTCGGCGAGCTTCTCGTTCCCGTGCAGCACATCGGCGAGGAACACCTTGCCGTTGCGGCTGAGCGTGCGGGCCACCCAGACCGTGAGCGCCACGCTGATGAGCAGGTAGATGACGTACGCGACAACAGTGAGGTCCATGCCCCACCCTCCCTTGAACGCGTTCAAATGCTGTTGTCATGGACTGTAGGCCTGTATTTGAACATGTTCAAGCCGGTGCCCCGGTGGAGCGCGACCGTACGGGCTACCCGGCAACGAAGTATTCGACCCTGAAGGACAGTTGAGGTCCGGCGTAGGCTGTGGGGCATGGAGCAACGGGACTGGACCGACGGACATGTGGAGCGGTGGAAGCCGGTCCTTCCGGAACTCGACCCGGACGTCGAGGGTGCGGTGACCCGGATGAAGAAGCTCTCCGTCCATCTGCGCCGGGTCCGGGAGCAGTCCCTGGTCGACTTCAGCCTGGACCGCCAGGAGTTCGACACCCTGCACAAGCTGGCAGGCCGCGGCGGCAAGGCCGCCCCCTCCGATCTCGCCGCCGATCTCGACCTCGCGCCGGCGTCCGTCACCGGCCGGCTGGACGCGCTGGAGCGCCGCGGGTACGTCCGCCGCAGGCCCTCCACCGCCGACCGACGGCGGGTGGACGTGGAGTTGACCGACGAGGGCCGTTCGACCTGGCTCGGTGCGATGGATTTCCTCGGCAACGAGGAGGGCCGGCTGATCTGCGTCCTCGACAAGGACGAACGCAGGCTGCTCAACGCCATGCTGCGGCGCATCATGGTGGTCGCCGAGGACCGGGGCGGCGCGGCCTGGTAGCGGCGGACGGGGAGGCAGGCCGGGAGCCCCGGACCTTCAGGAGCCGCGGACCCGCCGGTCGCCCCGCCCGTCCTGCCTGGCCCTCAGTGGCTTTCCCCGGAGTCCTCGGTTGCCTTGGCGTCCTGGGGCGGTGAGCCCTCGGCAGCGAGTCGTTGCAGTTCGGCGCGGAGTTCGTCCGGGCCGAGGGCCAGCAGTTCGCCGAGTGCCTCGTTCCATCCCTCGGCCGCCTGCTCCACCCCGGTCCGAAAGCTCCGCCGCAGCGGCCCGCCGGCCAGCAGCAGGGCGACCGCTGCGACCGGCCGCAACAGCCACCGCCCGCGCAGGGTCACGGCGACCTCGACGTGCCAGCGGCCGTCGTCGCCCCGGCGCGGCCGCAGATACAGCCGGGCCTCGCCCAGCCGGTGCTTCACCCGTGCCGTCGCCGGGGCGCGCGCCGCCGGCGGGGCCCCGGGCGGCAGCTGCGCGGCCGCCCACCACGCGGCCAGATCGATCCGCGCCTTCCCCGACGCGCTGTACATCGCGCCCCGGCCCCACATCCGCCCCTCGGCCTCCAGCAGCCGCGGCCGGTCCGGGCAGGCCAGACGAGCCGTCAACCGGGTGTTAACGTCGTTCGAGCTCAGCAGGTGTTCCACGGCGATCGAGCCGCCGCGCCGCCACTCGTGTATGCGCAGCGTCACCTTGTCCGTGGCGCCGGCCTCGGCGAGCTCGTACCGTGCACCGGCCCGCAGATGATGTCCGCCGACCAGCCGGACGTCCGCCACCGGCTGCCCGTCCGGCATGACGATCGCGTGGCCGTGGGCCCGGCTGGACTCGGCGACGTCGAGGAACAGGGTGGTCAGCTCGCCGAGCCGGGCAGGCTCCAGGGCGAGGACGGTGACGGCGTGCCGGAGAGCGGTCATGGTCCCGACTCCGTCAGAAGCTCAGCGAGCGGGCGGTGTTGAGCTGCGCCATCACCATCAGGAAGGTGTCCGGGCGCAGCGCCGGGATCATCGTCGAGTGGTGGCGGCCGGCACTGGTCACCGTGACCTGGATGAATCCGGTGGTCTTCTTCTCCTTCATCAGGAGGAAGAGCAGACCGACCAGACAGAGCAGGGCGAAGAGGATCGCGAGCACGATCGCGACCGTGGGGATCTTCTCCTCGGTGCGCGACATGTCCGTGGCCGTCCACACCGCGCCCTTGAGGGGCATCGTTCCGGACGGTGTGACGATCGAGTCGCCCATGACCGTGATGTCGCCGAACGACAGCACCGGCCCGCCGCCGCCCATCGGGGGCGGGCCCTGCTGCCCCGGGTACCCGTAACCCGGCATCGTCGGCTGACCGGCCGGGTAGCCGTAGCCGGGGCCCGGCCCGGTCGCGGATTCGGGGAGCGGCTGCGGGTAGCCGTAGACCGGGTTGCCCGGCCCCGGGTAGCCCTGGCCGTCCGGGACGGTGGGCGGGCCGCCCGGCTGCTGGGGAGGCCCCCACTTGTATGAGTCGTCCGCGTACGGATTCGGATCGCTCAACGTTCCCCGCTCTCGATGAAAACGCCCCGCGTGCCGTGCTGCACCGTGGGCGGCGAACCGGTGAGGGTTCCGCACGACGGTACCGTCACCGGCCGCACGCCGCAGCCAGGAGGCCCCGTCTCCCGCACGGTTCGTGCGGGGGACGGGGCCCTGGATGCTGCGGGTGCGACAGGAGGGTCAGAAGCGACGCGTGATCAGTGCGCGCTTGACTTCCTGGATCGCCTTGGTGACCTCGATGCCACGCGGGCAGGCGTCCGTGCAGTTGAACGTGGTGCGGCAACGCCACACACCGTCACGGTCGTTGAGGATCTCCAGGCGCTGCTCGCCGCCCTCGTCGCGCGAGTCGAAGATGAAGCGGTGCGCGTTGACGATGGCCGCCGGGCCGAAGTACTGCCCGTCGTTCCAGAACACCGGGCACGAGGACGTGCACGCGGCGCACAGGATGCACTTGGTGGTGTCGTCGAAGCGCTCGCGGTCCTCGGCGGACTGCAGACGCTCGCGGGTCGGCTCGTTCCCCTTGGTGATGAGGAAGGGCATGACGTCGCGGTAGGCCTGGAAGAACGGGTCCATGTCGACCACGAGGTCCTTGAGGACCGTGAGGCCCTTGATGGCCTCGACCGTGATCGGCTTCTCCGGGCTCAGGTCCTTGATCAGCGTCTTGCAGGCGAGCCTGTTCTTGCCGTTGATCCGCATCGCGTCCGAGCCGCAGATGCCGTGCGCGCAGGAGCGGCGGAACGTCAGCGTTCCGTCGGTCTCCCACTTGATCTTGTGAAGGGCGTCGAGGACACGCTCCTTCGGGTCGATCTCGATCTGGAAGTCCTGCCACTCGGACTCCTCGGAGACCTCCGGGTTGAACCGGCGGATCCGGAAGGTGGCGGTGATGTACGGGGAATCGGCGAAGCCGGCCTCGGGCTCGGGGACCTTGTCGGCCTTTTCCATCGTGGGGGTAGCCATCAGTACTTACGCTCCATCGGCTGGTAGCGGGTCTGGACGACCGGCTTGTAGTCCAGCCGGATCGACTCGGTGCCGTCGTCGGCGACCTCGCGGTACGCCATGGTGTGGCGCATGAAGTTGACGTCGTCGCGGTTCGGGTAGTCCTCGCGGTAGTGACCGCCGCGGGACTCCTTGCGGGCCAGCGCGGAGGTCGCCATGACCTCGGCGAGGTCGAGCAGGTTGCCCAGCTCGACCGCTTCGAGCAGGTCCGTGTTGAACCGCTTGCCCTTGTCCTGGATGGACACCTCGAGGTAGCGCTTGCGCAGCTCCGCGATCTTGTCGACCGCCGTCTTGATGGTCTGCTCGGTGCGGAACACCATCACGTTGGCGTCCATGCACTCCTGCAGTTCCAGACGGATCGTGGAGACCCGCTCGGTGCCGGTGGAGTTGCGCAGCCGCTCGACCTGGTCGACGACCTGCTGCGCCGGGTTCTCGGGAAGGTCGACGTAGTCGTTCTTCGCGGAGTACTCGGCGGCGGCGATGCCCGACCGGCGTCCGAAGACGTTGATGTCGAGCAGCGAGTTGGTGCCCAGACGGTTGGCGCCGTGCACGGAGACACAGGCGACCTCTCCGGCGGCGTACAGGCCCGGGACGACGGTGGTGTTGTCGGCCAGCACCTCGCCCTCGACGTTGGTCGGGATGCCGCCCATGGCGTAGTGCGCGGTCGGCTGGATCGGGATCGGGTCCGTGTAGGGCTCGATACCGAGGTACGTACGCGCGAACTCGGTGATGTCCGGGAGCTTGGCGTCCAGCTGCTCCGGCGGCAGGTGCGTCAGGTCCAGGTAGACGTGGTCGCCCTCGGGACCGCAGCCGCGGCCCTCGCGGATCTCCGTGTAGATGGAGCGGGAGACGACGTCACGGGACGCGAGGTCCTTCATGACGGGCGCGTACTTCTCCATGAAGCGCTCGCCGTCCTTGTTGCGGAGGATGCCGCCCTCACCGCGGGCGCCCTCCGTCAGCAGGATGCCCATGCGCCAGATGCCCGTCGGGTGGAACTGGAAGAACTCCATGTCCTCCAGCGGCAGACCGCGGCGGTACGCGGCGGCCTGGCCGTCACCGGTCAGGGTGTGCGCGTTCGACGTCACCTTGAAGAACTTGCCGGTGCCGCCGGAGGCGAAGATGATCGACTTCGCCTGGAAGACGTGGATCTCGCCGGTCGCCAGCTCGTAGGCCACGACGCCCGCGGACTTCTTGACCCCGGTCTCGGGGTCCTCCTGGAGCAGCAGGTCCAGGACGTAGAACTCGTTGAAGAACTCCACACCCTCCTTGACGCAGTTCTGGTACAGCGTCTGGAGGATCATGTGGCCGGTGCGGTCCGAGGCGTAGCAGGACCGGCGGACCGGGGCCTCGCCGTGGTTACGGCTGTGACCGCCGAAGCGGCGCTGGTCGATCTTGCCCTCGGGCGTGCGGTTGAACGGCAGGCCCATCTTCTCCAGGTCGAGAACGGAGTCGATGGCCTCCTTCGCCAGGATCTCGGCGGCGTCCTGGTCGACCAGGTAGTCGCCGCCCTTGATCGTGTCGAAGGTGTGCCACTCCCAGTTGTCCTCCTCCACGTTGGCGAGCGCGGCGGCCATGCCGCCCTGCGCGGCGCCCGTGTGGGAGCGGGTGGGGTAGAGCTTGGTCAGCACGGCGGTGCGGCTGCGCTTGGTCGACTCGATGGCCGCGCGCATGCCGGCGCCGCCGGCGCCGACGATGACGGTGTCGTACTTGTGGATCTGCATGGTTTACCTCTGGTCCTTCGGGCCCGGCGCCTAGCGGATGTTCGGGTCGAAGGTGAAGATCACCAGCGTGCCCAGCAGGACGGTGAACACCGTGGCGGTGTACAGCAGCATCTTCAGCCAGAAGCGGGTGTTGTCCCGTTCGGCGTAGTCGTTGATGACCGTACGGAGACCGTTGGCGCCGTGCAGCATGGCGAGCCACAGCATCGCCAGGTCCCACATCTGCCAGAACGGCGAGGCCCAGCGGCCGGCCACGAAGGCGAAGCCGACCTTGGACACGCCGCCGTCCAGCACCAGCTGGATCAGCAGGTGGCCGATGACCAGGACGACCAGGACGATGCCCGACAGGCGCATGAAGAGCCAGGCGTACATCTCGAAGTTGGTGCGCGAACCCTTGGGGGTCTTGCCGGTCCGCGTACGCGGGGGCTCGATCACAGGGGCCGGGTTGTCGACATCGTAGAGGCTGACGCCTTCGACTGCGCCGATCGCGGAAGTCTCGGTGGACATGGGCCTCAGCTCCCGAAGATGGAACGGACGGCGTGACCGAGGACGGGGTACAGGGCCCCGACCATGAGCACGATCCAGATGCCCAGCACGGTCCAGAGCATCTGCTTCTGGAGGCGCGGGCCCTTGGCCCAGAAGTCCACGGCGATGATCCGGAGACCGTTCAGCGCATGAAAGAGAATCGCGGCCACGAGGCCGTATTCGAGCAGCGCGACAGGCCATGTCTTGTACGTGGCCACGACTTCGTCGTAGGCCTCGGGGGAGACACGGACAAGAGCGGTGTCCAGGACGTGTACGAACAGGAAGAAGAAAATGAGGACACCGGTGACTCGATGAGCCACCCAGGACCACATGCCTTCCCGGCCGCGGTACAGCGTTCCAGCCGGCACGGAAGAACCCTCCGGGAGCGGGGATTGGGGTCGGCCGGCTTGACTGTCGGTCTGACCCGGCCGGGTACGGTCCACCGGCCCCGGCCATCGTAGCGACGCTTTGTCGGTTCGTTCGCGCCGGGGCCTCTGGTGTGATCAAAGTGGCAATCAATCAGGCACGGACGGGCTAGAGAGAGGCCTGTCCCCGGGGTCGGAGCAGTCCTGACCGGCCATAACCCGTTACTGACTCGATACCAGCCCGATGATGCGCCCCCGGGCGAGTCGCCGCATCTCGTCGGCCGTCACCACCCGCTCCTGGTCGGGGTCGTGGCCCAGCCGGGCCCGGATGCCGGCCAGCACCTGGTCGGGGTGCTCGGCGGGCCGGACGCCGTCGAGACAGATCACGAAGGCGTGGCCGAAGCGGGACTCGTACGCCGCGTGCGCTGCGGCCAGCGCGAGGTGGGCGGAGGGCGCCGCATCGGCGGGCAGCCCCGAGGAGACCTCGGCGGCGAGTGCCTCGGCCCGGTCGGTGGGGGAGAGGTCGTACCCCGCCTCGTCGGCCGCGGCGAGGAGCGCGTCCAGATCCGGGTAGGGGCGGTGGGCCGTCACCCGCTGGGCCCAGCGGTGGCTGCCGAAGCACTCCAGCAGGGCGGCCTCGGCATCACAGGCGGGTGCGTCATTGAAACGCCGCAGGTCGAAGCCGTGCGGGCCGGGCCGCCCGGGGACGGATCCGCAGCTCTGCAGAGGCACGGCTGTCCGCCGGACGGACCGGTGCGGTTGCTCCGGGAGGCCGGCGTGGGACTCGCTGGACCTGGACAGCGTGGGCTCCTCGAATCAGCGGCATCTGTGAACCTGGAGTGGGGAGGGGTCGGAGGGACCAGGTGGATGCAGGGTGAAGGGAGAGACGAATGTGCCTCAAAGTTAGCGAGGCCGGGCAACGGCCGTCCGACGGATGCGCGAATTTCACCCGGACGGGAGAGTTTCGGGATGACTGATGGATGAATCGGCGAGGAGAATGCCCGGCTATCTCCATACTTCTGCTCTGTTTCCCACTGAAACCGGAGGTTTCTGACCGATGTCGCTCTCACGCGGCGCTCTCGCGGCCGGAGCGGCCGTCACCGCGGCCGCCGCGGTGACTCTCACCGTCGTCCTGTGGCCCGACAGCTCCGACTCCGCGCGCCGGTCCGGGTCCGAGAACTCGGCCTCGGCCTCGTCCGCCGCCCCCACGCCTTCGCCGACCCGGAGCTACCCGCTGTCGAAGGCGCCCCGCGCCATCCCCGCCGTACGCGAGCACACCGCCGCCCACGGACCCGGCTGGCGGCCCGGCAAGGGCAGCGCGGTGGTGATCGCCGACGGCAGCAAGGGGCTCGCCGACGAGGGGCGGCTGCTCGCGGGCGAGCTGAAGATCGCCTACCGCGGTGCGGTGCCGGCCCGCGCGGGCGATGTGGAGCTGGCCCTGACCCCGGCGGACAAGGGCGGCTCCGAGTCGTACACCCTCAGGACCCACGACGGCCGCGTCACGGTCAGCGGGCCCGGCCAGGCAGGCGTCTTCTACGGCACCCGCACGCTCAAGCAGTCGGTGCGGGCCGACGGCGTCATGCCCGAGGGCGAGGTGCGCGACCGCCCCGACCGCCCGCAGCGCGGGTTCAACCTCGACATCGCGCGCAAGCCCTACACCGCCGCCTGGATCGAGGACCGGCTGCGCGAGATGGCCGACCTCAAGCTCAACCAGCTCGGTCTGCACTTCTCCGACGACCAGGCCTTCCGCATCGAGTCCGACACCCACCCCGAGGTGGTGTCGCCCGACCACCTGACCAAGGCACAGGTGCGGCACATCGTCGCCCTGGCGGACCGGCTGCACATCCAGGTCGTGCCGGAGATCGACTCCCCGGGGCACCTCGGCGCGGTGCTGCGCGCCCACCCCGACCTCCAGCTGCGCAATGTGTCGGGAGTGGCCTCGCAGGGATCGCTCGACATCTCCAAGCCCGGTGCGGCCAAGCTCGTCGACGAACTCCTCGGTGAGTACACGGAGCTGTTCCCCGGCGCGTACTGGCATCTGGGCGCCGACGAGTACCTCGCGCTGATGGCACGGGACCCGGCCGCCTCCTATCCGCAGCTCCAGCAGGCCGCCGTGAAGAAGTACGGGTCGAAGGCCGGGATCGAGGACCTCGCCACCGGCTGGCTCAACGACCGTGCGGCGGTCGTCCGCCCGCACGGCAAGCAGCCCAAGGCGTGGAACGACGGCCTCTTCCGCGACAGCATCGTCCAGGCGGACAAGAACATCGAGATCGAGTACTGGACGGGCAAGGAGTACGGGGCCCGTTCGCCGGAGGAGTACCTGCGCGAGGGCCGCAAGGTGCTGAACCTCAACGACGAGTTCCTCTATTACGTGCTCGGTCAGCCCAACGACTTCGTCTACCCCACCGGCAAGCGCATCTACGAGCAGTGGACCCCCCTCGTCCTGCGCGGCACCACAGCCGTCCCGAAGCGCTACTCCGACCAGATCCTCGGCGGCCGGTTCGCCGTCTGGGGCGATCTGCCGAACGCCCAGACCGCCGCGCAGGTGGCGCAGGGCATCCGGATGCCGCTGCGGGCGACCGCCCAGAAGCTGTGGGACCCGGGGAAGCCGAAGCTGAGCTGGGACGGTTTTCGGACGCTGGCAGGGGAGATCGACAAGGGCTGACCGGCGGCCGCGGCAGAAGGCCGTGCGGTTTCGCTCCCACGCAGTGACGATTTTCGGCCATTCGGCGCTGAATGCGGTAACAGGAAGCGCTGCGTCCCCATGCGTCCTGGCACGGGGAGGGCCGACGGGAGACACCGATGAGCCTGCTGGAACTGATCGCCGCCGCCGATGAGCGGGGACTGGCCGCGAGCGGGGCCGCCTGCCTCGACCGGTGCCTGCCGCAGCCCGCCGCAGGGGACGAAGCCGATCCCCTGCGGCCGCTCTGGGCCGGCTGCGCGGACGCGGCGTCCTGGCCGGACCGGCTGGCCGAGGCACGCGCGGCCCTGGACGCCCTGCCCGGTGCGGAACCGGCCGTGCAGCGGATCCGGAAGCTGCTCGGCGAGGCGCCCGCCGCCCGGGCGGGCGCCCGGCTGCGCGACTGGGCGGACGCCTGCTCGGCGCTGGCCCTGGAGATCCACCTCGGACACGACGCCGGCCGGGCCGGCCGGACGGGGCTGGTGGAACGCTGCCGGGCGGGTGAACCACAGGGGGCGGGGCCGCTGCTGGCCGGGGAGACCGCGCGCCAGGTCCGGATCCTGGAGATGCTGGCGGAGATCGGCGACCGTGCCCCCATGGGCGCCGGGCTGCGGCAGGTGCTGGACGTATCGACCGAGGGCCAGCGAGTGCTGCGGGCGGCCGTCGCGCGACGCGCCCGCGTGCGGGCCTGAACCTGCGCGGCTCCCGACGCGCAGCGGCGTACCCGGGGACGGCGGGGAAGACGAGGACGACCGGGGCCGCCACCCCCCACAGGAGAGGCCCCGGTCGTCTTCCGCGGGGCCGCAGGACGACCCCGTACTCATCTCAGCGTCGTCACTGCGTTTTCTGTCACACCGCGCTCCGGCGCGGAATGTTGCGGGTTGTACAAGCCATGGACGTGATGCCCGCGAAGGACGTAGCGTGCTGAGTCGCGCAGGGTGGAGTGGCAGTGGTGACCAGCTGCGATTCAGGACAGCAGGGCAGGTTGAGGGAGTGCTGGGGGACGACGCGGGGCTTACTGCCGCGGTGCTCGCGGCACAGGACGGGGACGAGGACGCCTTCCGTACTGTGTACCGCGCGGTGCAGCCGCGGTTGCTGGGCTACATAAGGACGCTGGTGGGGGAGCCGGACGCCGAGGACGTGGCATCGGAGTCCTGGCTCCAGATAGCGCGCGACCTCGACCGGTTCAGCGGTGACGCGGACCGGTTCCGGGGGTGGGCCGCGCGGATAGCCCGTAACCGTGCACTGGACCATCTGCGGATGCGCGGCCGGCGGCCCTCGGCCGGTGGCGACGAGACGGAACTGTCCGAGAAGCCCGCCGAGTCCGACACGGCGGCCGAGGCGATCGAGGCGCTGGCCACCGGCCGCACCATGTCGCTCATCGCCCAGCTGCCGCAGGACCAGGCCGAGGCCGTGGTGCTGCGCGTGGTCGTCGGGCTCGACGCGAAGAGCGCCGCGCAGACGCTGGGCAAGCGGCCAGGTGCGGTGCGCACCGCAGCCCACCGTGGACTGAAGCGGCTCGCCGAACTACTGCGGACGGACAGCGAGGACGGCACGGAACAGCCGGGCGACGGCGACGGTCCGCCGCCCGCGGACGGCACGGAGGACAGCCGTCCGCACGGCGGTGCTCCGGCCGGCGGGGTCGGTCCGCCCAGGGGGCCGGCCGATGCCCAGGAACCCGCGCAGTCCCCGCACGGCAACGCGGCAGGCCGGACGGCGGAACTCGGCGCCGTACCCGCGCAACGCCCCTCACGCACCGGCCTGGTGGCGCCCGCCGGTGTGACGCATTCGCGTCTGTGGACGCAGAAGGACATGTGATGGCCGACGAGCAGTACGAATGGCTTGACAAGGAAGCGGCGGAGAGATTGCTCCGCCGCGAACCGGTCGATCCTGCCGACGGCCAGCCGGGACAGGAGGTCGCGAGGCTCGGGGCCGCGCTGGACGCAGTGGCTCGTGCCGCCCGTCCGGCCACCGGCGAACTTCCGGGCGAGGCCGCCGCGCTGGCCGCCTTCCGCGCCGCCCCCCGCTCCGCGGCCCGCACCTCCGCCGCCTCCCGGCGGACGGGCCGGACGCCGGCCGCGGGGACGGACGCGATCGGCGAGACGGGCATGCTCGCCCCCGTACACATAGGCAGGGCCGCCTCCCGTCACGGGCCGGGCGCCGCGGGCACCCGCGAGGCCCGCCCGATGCGCTGGAGCCGGCCCATCCGCTTCGGCCTGGTGGCCTCCCTCGCCTGCTGTGCGATCGGCGGGGTGGCGGTGGCCGCCGGGACCGGGGTACTGCCCGGCCCCTTCGGCCGGCACGGCCCCTCACCGTCCACCTCGGTGTCGGCCGCCGCCTCGCCCGAGGAGCTCGGCTCCGGGCTCACCACCGACGACGGGACGCCCGAGCCACCGTCCGGATCCCCGGACACGACGAGCCCGTCACCCGAGACCTCGCACTCCGCGGACCCCGGCGGGAAGAACACCGCAGGTCCCGGGGACAGCACCCCCACCGGTCCGGGCACGGGCGGCGGGACCGGCACCGGGGAGTCCGAGGGCCCGGCGGACGGCTCCACGGGCAAGCCCGACGGCACGGACGGCGGCGACGGCACGGGACAGCCCGATCCCTCGAAGGACGACACATCAGGGGCCTGGTACGCCAAGACCCTGAAGGCCTGCCGCGACTACCGCGACGACAAGCTCGACGACGACCGCAGACGCCGTCTCGAAGAGCTGGCCAAGGGTGCCCGCAACCTGGACCGGTTCTGTGACCGGATGCTCGGCCAGGCCGACGGCAACGGCAGCGCCGGCCAGAACGGCGACGACGACGGTGGCGAATCGGACGGCGACGACTCGGCGGCCGGCGGTTCGGGCTCCCTGCCGTCGATCGGGTTCTCCACCGCCTCCCCGACAGCCTCGACGGCCTTCGCGGGCGCCGGGCCCGGAGCGGACGACACCACCGCATCGCAGTCGGCGGCGCCGGGCACCCCTGTCGCGGCCCGCTGACCCCGGGCCGCGCCTCGGACCGCGTTTCGCAATGATGTTTCGGAAGTCCAGCCAGGCCGCCCGCCACCGGGTGTGACGTTTTTCGGTCCCCGGGCGCAGTACAGAGTGAGCCGACTGGTCATCGGCAGCGTCCTGAGCCGGGGTTCCCCCCGTACCTTCGGCTCGGCGCAACGGCGCGGGCGGGGCACGTTCCCCCGGTCCCGTCCGCGCCCCTCACTCCACCGGGTCCGGCCCGGCGCTCATCAGTGGACGACGACCTTGTCGCCGTTGTGGACCTGGTCGAAGAGCGAGGCGATCTTCCCCTCGTCCCGGACGTTGACGCAGCCGTGCGAGGCGCCGTTGTAGCCGCGGGCCGCGAAGTCCGATGAGTAGTGCACCGCCTGGCCGCCGCTGAAGAACATCGCGTACGGCATGGCCGTGTGGTAGATCGTCGACACATGGTGCCGGGACTTCAGGAAGACGGAGAAGGTGCCTTCGCGGGTCGGTGTGTACTGCGAACCGAACCGCACGTCCATCGACGAGACGACCTTGCCGTCGATCATCCAGGACAGCGTCCGGCTGTTCTTGCTGATGCAGATCACCCGGCCCGTCAGACAGCGCTTGTCCGGCTTCGCGACCGGACGGGTGGTCGGCGGGTTCAGCTCCGCGGCCGTCGGCTCGCGCGTCATGCCGAGCAGCTTCTGCCAGGTGAGCGTGTCCGTCCTCCCCGTACGGGACAGCCCGCGCTTGCCCTGGAACGACTGCACGGCGGCGACCGTGACGGTGCCGTAGTAGCCCGTGGGGCTGCGGTCGAAGTGGCCGATCTGGCGCAGCCGGGCCTGGAGTTCGCGCACCTGCTTGCTCTGCGCGCCGCTCGCCATCAGCACGGTGCCCTGTGGGTCGGCCGAGGGTGTGGACTTCGGCTTCGGCGCCGTGCTCGGCTTCGCGCTCTTCGACGGTGTCGCCGCCGCGGGTCCGTCCGTGCCGGGCTTGGCGTCGTCGGGCCCGCTGCCCGTCGGCACCGCCGAGGGTGCGGCCGGTGTGCTGCCCGCCGCCTGCGGCTCGCACCCGGTGGTCACCGCGGTCAGCGCGAGTACGGCGAGGGCCGCGACGCCGGCCGCGGCCCCGCGGCCGCCCCTGTGCGCGCGGCCGCCCCTGTGCGCGTGGCCGCGCCCGGTCCTTCTGGTGCGTATCATCTCGGCCCCCTGGTTCTCCGGTATCTCATGGGACGGATTCCCGCCCTGCCCGGTTGCCGAATCCTGCGCAGGGCGGCGAAAGCGTTATCGAGATTCATCGGTTACCGATGAGTGGCCGGGCCGGGAGGTGGAGGACTGCCGCGGAGGCACTCGCGCGGGTGATCTCTCGCCGATTGTCCGTGGCCCTGGATAAGCTCGTGAACAGTAGTCCCCGAAAGGAGGATGCCGTGGCCGTAATACAGCACGAGGAGCAGGCGCACGTGCAGGAACAGCCGGAGCTGACGCTCGGCGAGGCAGCCGACCAGCTCGCTCGCTCGCTGCCTGGGCATCGCGTGGAGATTCTCCAGGGGAGGCTCACTGTGACACCACCGGCCGACGTAGCGCATGCTCTGGCGCTGTCCTGGCTCAGCGAGGAGTTCGGCGCCCCGGCGCGCAAGGTCGGTCTCAGACTTGTCCAAGGAGTCGGTTTGTGGCTCCCCACCGGTCCTGAGGACTATGTGATTCCTGATCTGTCGGTTGTGGAGGCCGATATCAAGGACGCGCATGTCATGAAGAACTGCTACGCCGCCCACGTCTTCCGCATGGTTGTGGAGGTGACCTCGACCAACTGGGCGGACGACCTCGGTCCCAAGGTCGAGGACTACGCCCAGGCGGGCATCCCCGTCTACGTCGTGGCCGACCGCAAGCACGACCAGGTGCTGCTCTGCACCGATCCCCGGGGTGGCGAGTACAAGAACCAGGCGCACCACAAGCGCGGGACGTCCTTCTTCGTGCCCGACGAGGTCGGCGTCGCGATGGAGCTGTCCGTGGACCGTCTGCTCAACGGCGACGAGGACTGACGGAGCGCCTCGTCCCAGGATCCGAACCCCGCATCCGGAGCGTCGCGCCCGCGTGCGAGACTCCGTTTCATGCTGGGTGTCACCGACCTTCCGACCTATCTCGCCGGCCTTGTGCTGATCGTTCTGCTGCCGGGACCGAACTCGCTGTACGTGCTGTCCGTCGCCGCCCGGCGCGGGGTGCGCACCGGCTATGTGGCCGCAGCCGGGGTGTGGACCGGGGACACCGTACTGATGACGCTGTCCGCGCTCGGGGCCTCGTCGCTGTTGCAGACGACGCCCGTGCTCTTCGCCGTGGTGAAGATCGCCGGTGCGGGCTATCTCACCTGGCTGGCCTTCGGGATGCTGCGGGCCGCGGTGTCCATGTGGCGCGAGCGGCACCGGCGGGTGGCGGAGCTGACGGGTGAGGCGGCGGACGGGGGCGAGGCCGCCGGCACCATGGAGCGGCCGTACCGACGGGCGCTGGTGGTCAGCCTGTTCAACCCGAAGGCGATCCTGTTCCTGATCTCGTTCTTCGTGCAGTTCGTCGATCCGGGGTACGCCTACCCGGCACTCTCCTTCGTGCTGCTGGGCACGCTGCTCCAGGTCGCCAGCTTCCTCTACCTGTCGGCGCTGATCTTCGGCGGCACCCGGCTGTCCGCCGCGTTCCGCCGCCGGAAGCGGCTCTCGGCGGGAGCCACTTCGGCGGCGGGTGTGCTGTTCCTCGGCTTCGCGGCGAAGCTCTCGCTCAGCAGCGTCTGACCGGCGGGCCGGCCCCGCCCCGTCAGTGGTGCCAGGCCTTGCCGCCGACGTTGTGGATCATGCGCTGGAGCACCTTCATGGTGCGGACGAACTCCTCGGGCGGGATGCCGTCGTGGATCTCCGCGCTCGCCCGCGAGACGCGCGCGTACGCCCGGGTCCGCAGCTCGCGGCCCTCGGGGGTCAGCCGCAGCCGGGTGCCGGCGTCCTGGGTGACGAGGGCCCGGTCGACCAGGGTGTCGATCTCGGGTTCCATGCCGCCGCCGACATCGAGATAGCCGCGGAGCATGGCGACCACCTCCGCCCGCGGGCGGCCCGGTTCGTCCGCGTCGGCCAGCTGGTTCAGCACCCACCAGCGAGGCTGCGTCAGACCGTGTTCGGCGAGGGCGGCCCGGATGTGGCCCACCGTCGCGATGTGGGCTGCCCAGCTCCAGTAGCCGATCGGCTGCCTGGCGAGCCCTTCGTCGTCATGCGAGTAGTTCATTGAGTAGTTCATTGAGTCGTTCGTCGAGTGGTCCATGACGACGAACGTAGGAACTCAACCTCGCTTGAGGTCAAGGCCCAGCGGTGCGAGGTACTCGGCGAGCCCGTTCATGTCCTCGCCCGCCCAGCCGATGTAGCCGTCCGGGCGGATCAGGAACAGCCCCTTGCCGTACGCCTCGTACGCCGCCGTGCGGTGCACCCGGACCGCCGCGGTGGCGAACTCCGGCAGCTCCGCGTCGGTGCCGACCGCCAGCAGCGTGAAGTGCGGGCCACGGAACACATCGAACAGCCGCCGTCCGTCCGTGGGCCCGTCGGGGGCGCGGTCGCCGGCTTCCAGGACGCCTGCCCGGCCCGCCGACAGCGGGCCCCCGCGGTAGCCGAGGCCCAGCTGCTGGGCGGCGGCGCCGCGTTCCTGCTGGCCGCGGTGGATACGGGTGGACAGGCCGAGCACCTCGGCGGCGATCGGGCGGCGCTCCTGTTCGTAGGTGTCGAGCAGGGCGGCGGGTGCGCCGTGGCTCAGCACCCGGCCGAGCTTCCAGCCGAGGTTGTACGCGTCCTGCACGCTGGTGTTCAGGCCCTGGCCGCCTGCGGGGGAGTGGACGTGTGCGGCGTCCCCGGTCAGGAAGACGCGCCCGTCGCGGAAGCGGTCGGCCAGTGCGGCGCGCGGCCGGAAGTCGGAGGACCAGAGCACCTCGGTGACGTCCGCCGCGTCCAGGTGGGTGCGTTCGGCGACGACCGCGCGCACCCCGTCCGCCGAGGTGTCCGGCGCACCGTCCTTGTACTGGGCGACCAGCTGGAAGTCCGCGGTGCCGGGCAGCGGGCAGAGCGTGATGAACCCCGCATCGGTGTTCATCATGTGCCAGTTGAGCCGGTCGAGGGCCGTCTCGGCGACCCGTACGTCGGCCACCAGCATCGGCGCCGGGTCCACCGTCTCCCCGGTCATCGCGATGCCCAGCACCCGCCGCACCGTGGAGCGCCCGCCGTCCGCCGCCACCAGGTAGGAGGCGCGGACCCGGCCGGTGCTCAGCTGTGCTGTGACCCCGTCCGCGTCCTGGCCGAGGCCGGTCAGCGCGGTCGAGAAGGCGACGTCGCCGCCCAGTTCGCGCAGCCGGGCCAGCAGGATCTCCTGGGTCCGCCACTGCGGCATCATCCACGGCTCGCCGTACGGCTCCGCGTCCGTCGGGGCCGCGACGCGGAACATGTGGTGCTCGCCCACCCGCTCGCCGTTCTGCCAGGCCATCCCGACCGGTGCGGGGCCGCCGTGCTCGCGGACCGCGTCGCCCACCCCGAGATCGTCCAGGACCTCACGGGTGCGGGGCTGGATGCCCTTGCCGCGCGAGCCGGGGAAGAGCGCGGGCGCCTGCTCGATGAGGAGGGCGGGCACGCCCCGGCGGGCCAGGTCGCAGGCGAGGGCGAGGCCGGACGGGCCTGCTCCGACGATCAGGACCCCAGTTTCCTTAACGCTGTTAAGTTCCATGTCCGAGAGTGTGTGCTTAACGCTGTTAAGTTGTCAAGAGAAGGGCTGTTAGTTTGGCGAGGTGGGTACGACGAAGATCGACCGGTCACGCGTGGCCGACACGGCGCTGCGGCTGCTGAACGAGGTGGGCCTGGACGGGCTCACCCTGCGCACCATCGCCAGGGAGCTGGACGTCAAGGCGCCCGCGCTCTACTGGCACTTCAAGGACAAGCAGGCGCTGCTCGACGAGATGGCCACCGTGATGTACCGCCGGATGCTCGACGAGGGGCTGCCCGGGCCCACCCCGGAGAGCTGGCAGGACCAGCTCGTCGCGTACAACAGCGGGCTCCGCGGCGCGCTGTTGCGTTACCGCGACGGGGCGAAGGTCTACGGGGGCGCGAAGTTCACCGGCACCGACCACGCCGACGGACTCGAAGGGCATCTGCGGACCATGGTCGACGCGGGCTTCGAGCTGTGGCAGGCGGTCCGGGCCGGCACCACCGCGTACTCGTACACGATGGGCTTCGTCAGCGAGGAACAGGGCGTCCGTCCGATGCCCGACCAGCAGCGAGAGGGCTACGACGTCGCTGAACGCGCCGAACGGCTGGCCCGCTACCCGCTCGCCGCTGCGGCCGGCTCCGAGATCTTCGCCAACTACGACGAACGCTTCGAGGACGGGCTGCGGCTGATCGTCGCGGGCATCGAAGCCCGGTACCGGGTGGGGTGAGGCGGGCGCAGGGTGTGCGCGGCTCCCTTACGGACGCGCGCGCCGCCTGCGTACCCGGCCCAGGACCGCCGGGCCGAACGCCGTGGCCAGCAGGGCCGCCAGCGCGGCGGCCCCGGCGAGCGTCCCGGCCCGCAGTCCCGGCGGCCGGAACGTGCAGTCCACCGCCGTCCGGTCCCCGGTCACCGGCGCCGCGACGAGGCCGCGATACGAGCCGGCCGGACGGCCGTCGCAGCTCCAGCCCGCGATCCGGGGCGCGGCCAGCACCGCGACCCCCTGGGTGCCCGGCGGGAGTTCGGCGTGCACGCCGTCGCCGGAGACGGTGACCCGCGTCGCGCCGGTCCTCTTCAGCCCCGCCACCGCCGAGGCCAGCCGGCCCGGGTCCAGGCAGCCGACGGCGTCGTGCGGAACGGTCCCCGTCCGCTCCGCCCGCAGCGTCACGGAGACCCGGCCCGCGCCGGGCCCCAGCGGCAGAATCCCGGCCCGGCGCGTGGGCATGTCGCCCCGCAGATCGGCCGGTTCACCGCCTGCCCCCAGCCGGGCGGTGCCGAACAGATCGGGCGCCCACAGGAACACCTGGCTGCCCGCGGGGCAGCTCGCGCTCAGCGTGTAGGTGCCGGGCTCCACCGCGTAGGCGTTCGCGTCGCTGTCGGCAACGGCCCCGCCGTCCGCTGCCCGCAGCGCCGTCCCGGGCAGCGTGTACACCCGGGCGCCGAGCAGCTTCTCCTGGTTGCGGAAGGGCGACCGTCCCCAGCCGGAAGAGCCGGAAGAGCCGGAAGAGCCCGAACCGGCCGGCCGGACCGTCACCAGCGGCGGGACGTCCTGCCGGGTCACGGTCACCGGCCGCTCGTCCGGCCGGTTCCAGACCTGATGCGGATCGCGCGGCACATGCACCCGGGCACCGACCGAGAACACCGCGTCGGTCACCGGATTGTCCAGGCTCTGCAGGGCGCGGCCGCGCGAGGTCCAGCCGGCGCCCAGCGCGAGGAAGGCGCGGGTCGTGACGTCGGGCGTGAGGCTGCTGTAGTAGGCACCGCCCTGGCCGCCTACCACCAGCGGGTCGTTGTTCGTGCTCTGTTCCAGGCCCGGGTCGGTGCGGTAGCGCGGCCAGCCGTCGGCGCGGGCGACCGCGTCGGCCTGCAGGCGCTGGCGCTCGCCCCAGGGCGCGTAGTCGTCCAGCTGCTTCAGCCGCTGCCGGTCGGCGTACGCGGTGGTCGCGGCGGCCTGCCCGGCCTGCGCTCCCACCAGCAGCAGCACCGCGAGCGCCAGGAACCTGCCGCTGCGCATCAGCGCCAGACCGCAGACCGCCGCCAGCAGACCCGCGGCGAACAGCGGATACGTCCACCGGGTGATCAGTGCGCTGGGCGCGGCAGCCGCCGCGATCAGCACCAGCACCCCGCCCCCGGCCAGCAGCGCCCGCCGGTCCGGCCAGGCGCCGGCCACCGAGGTCCACGCGGCGATCACCACGATGCCGGAGAGCACGAAGGTCTGCCGGAACGGGCTGCCGTTCGGCGTCGCGAAGGCGTGCCAGAGCAGATGCGTGGGCCCCCACTGCATCGACAGCGCGACCACGGCCACCAGCCCCGGCCACACCCACCGCTCGGCGCGCGGCGCTCCACGGTGGAACGCCAGGGTGCAGGCGAGCAGCAGGGCGCCCGTGCCGAGGAAGACCGCCGGACTGAAGAATCCGTAGGTGGCCGGCAGCAGCCGGGCGGCGACGTCCGGCCAGGCGGCGGGGGCGAACTCCCGGTTCCAGCCGGGGTAGGCGTGCCGGGTGCCGAGGAAGACCGGCAGGAGGACCGGCGCGGCCAGACCGATGCCGATCAGCACCGTCCGCACCGCGCGCCCCAGCCCCCGGAGCCGTTCCCGTGACGTCCCGTCCTCCAGCAGCAGCCGCACCACCAGCACCAGCGCGGCCCCGAGCGTGGCCATGTACGCGGTGTAGAAGTTGGAGACCCAGGCAAGCGTCACCAGCAGCGTGCCCGGCACCGGGCGTCGCGCGGTCCGCGCCCACTCGCCGGCCAGGCACAGCAGCGGGAAGGCGATCAGCCCGTCCAGCCACATCGGGTTGTACGCGGCCTCGGCGACCGACCAGCCGCACAGGGCGTATGAGGCACCGAGCACGGCCGCCGCCCACTCCCGGCCGCCGACCCGGCGCAACGCGGTGAGCAGCCAGGTCATCGCCGCCGCTGCCACGCCCGTCTTCACCAGTGTCACCACGTAGACGGCCAGATCGATCCGGTCCCTCGGGAACACCCCGATGAGCAGCGCGAACGGGCTGGTCAGGTACGTGCCGAGGTCGGGCAGGAAGCTGGTGCCGAAGCCGGACTGCCAGTTCAGCAGCAGCCCGCCGTCCGCCCGGCCGTGGAGCAGGTCCCAGAGGTGGGCGTGGAACGGTACGAACTGATTGCCCAGGTCGTTCACGCTGCGGGTGCGCGGGCCGAAGGGGTAGCTGCGGGCCACCGCGTCCCCGGCGCAGACGGTGACGACGGTGAGCACGGCGGCCAGGGCGGCGCCCCGGCCGCGCGGCGATCGGTGAATCGACGGAGTCCTCATGGTGCGTCGAATATGTCATCGAACATCGTGAAATCCCGTGCGGGGAAAGGCGGTTCACCTGATGGTCCGCCGCCCTTCACGCCCCGGTCCCCGCCAGGCCACCCGGCACGCACGCCGGGAACGGGCGGTAGGGCGGCAGTTTCCCGCGCCGACAGAGTGAGTTCACCCCGCGGCCGTTCAGGTTTCCTACCGTGCCACGGAACCCCGAACGGTTGACGAACATCCGTCCTCTCCATACGCCCCTCCCCCCACGGGCATCAGACGCTTTGGAGCGCCATGACGAAAGCCCGCACCCGTTGGCCACGGCAGCGTGACGCGGAGGCCCCGCTCCCGTCCGAGGACCCCGCGTCCGCACCCGCCGCCGTCCGTCCGACGGAGCTGGAGACGTGCCTGCGCGCCTGCGCGGCCCACAGCGGAAAGCTGGTCGCCGGGCTCGACCGGCGGCGCACGGCGCTCGCGGAGGCGCTGCGGAACCTGCTGGCCGCCCACGCCACCATGGAGCAGACGCCCGCCCCCGCCACCCCGCTGCCCCTGCTGCGGCGTACCGCCAGGAGCGGCCCCGGATCGGCCCTGGTCCTCGGCGACCAGCTGATGGACCCGCTGCTCGCGGTCGGCAACAAGGCGCTGGACTGCGGTTACGAGGACGAGCTGAAGCTCGCGCTCCTCGTCACGGACGCGGTGCTGACCCAGCGCACCCGCTCCAGGGCGGCCTGGCGGCTGCGGGCCCGCGCGCTGGAGGCGACGGGCGCGGAGACCGAAGCCGTCGCGGCGTACGAGCGCTACCTCGCCCTCACCGACGACGACGGCTTCGGGATCGCGGCGAGGACGGCGGGGCTGCGCGCCGGGGCCGAGTGCCAGGGCGAGCTGTTGCGGAAGCTGGCCGAGGACTGTCCCGAGGCCGCGGGCTTCGCCGGTGAACCGGTCACCGACACCTGGGCCGAGGGCCTGGCGCTGCACGCCCGCGGGGACTGGAACCGGGCCCGGTCCCGGCTGATCGGTGCACTGCTGGCCCAGGACAGGTCCGGCGCGCCGGTGCCGGAGATCCAGGAGGCCCTCGCCCAGTACGTCGGCCTCGCACTGGAGGCCGGCGGCGCGCCGGGCAGCGGCGGCAGACCCCGCACCGCCCCGGGCCGCGGCGACCCCGCCCGCCTCACGGAGCTGATCGCGCTCTACGCCGGACAGCGCCGGATGCGGATGCGCGGGCCCGTCGCCGACCCCACCTTCGGCGGCGTCGAATGGGCCACGCTCGGCGAGTTCCGTAACCACATCGCGGGCAAGTCGATCTGTCTGATCGCCAACTCGCAGCGGGTCGGGACCGGTTCGATGGGCGCCGAGATCGACGCGTACGACCTGGTCGTCCGCTTCAACTCGTACCGGATCGACCCGGCGGCCACCGGCAGCCGCACCGACATCCACGCCACCATCCACAAGCACGGCTTCAACTGGGACCGGAAGGTCCACACCCGGCTGGTGTTCGGCGGGCTGTCCGGCGACTGGAAGTACTCGCTGCGCACCCGCCTGGTGCCGGGCGCACAGCAGTATCTGGGCGACGAGTCGCTGCGCTGGCCGCTGCGCGACATCGGCAAGGTCACCGCGGACGTCTGGCCGTCCATCCCCACCAGCGGGTTCAACATGCTGTGGCTGCTGGACCATCTGGACGTCAGCCCGCAACTCGACCTGATCGGCTTCGACTTCTACGAGAGCGGCGCCTACCGGCTGCCCGCCGCGATGAAGATGCCCATCACCTCCGTGCACGAGTACACCAGCGAAAAGGCGTGGGTCATGGAACGCGCCCGGAGCGTCACCGATACGAGGATCCGACTGCGATGACGACGACGCCCCCTGCCGAAGCGCCCGTTCCCCACGCGCCCGCCCCCGCCAGCACGCTCACCGGAAAGCGCCGGGTCGCCTTCGCGAGCTTCGTGGACGAGAACTACCTGCCCGGATTCCTCGCCCTGCTGCGCAGCCTCGCCCTGTCCAACCCGGCCGTCTGCGAGGACTTCATCGTCCTGCACGACGGGCTGCGCCCCGCGTCCGTCGCCCGGATCAGGGAACTGCACCCGCGCATCGACTTCCGCCGGGTCGACGCCGCGCACTACGACACGTACGCCAAGGGCGACCAGGACAACTACCTGGTGCGCAAGGCCTACTTCATCCTCGACGTCTTCCGGGTGCGCGACTACGACACCGTGATCACCCTGGACACCGACATGGTGGTACTCGGTGAACTGGACGAACTGCTGCGGCTGCGCGACGGACTCGCCGCCGTCCCGCAGTTCTTCTACGGTCAGCACAAGCTCAACAGCGGGCTGCTGGTCATCCAGCGCGAGTACCTGAGCGACGCGTTCTGCGCCCGGATCGACGAGGCCGGCCGCTCGGGCGACTACGAGCTCGACAAGCACGACCAGGGCATCCTGAACGCCGTACTGGACGGCGAGTTCGTACAGCTCGACTCCCGCTACAACTTCGTGAAACGGCGGCTCTCCGGCGACCTACCGGTGCCCGACAGCACCGCGATCCTGCACTTCACCGGCCGGCACAAGCCCTGGCAGGGCGGCGAGGCCGGATACGCTCTGGCCGAGGAGCGCTGGCGGGAGTTCGTGCTGTCCGACGCGGAGTTCCACGCCGCGTACCTGGCGCTCCCCGGCGCCAAGCACCACGACCTGCTGGTGCACTACGGCACCCCGCACGTCCGCCGCACCGCCGACCCCGACAGCGCCCGCCGGGTCGCCACCGCCCATATCGGCGCCGGTGAGTACCAGGAGGCGGCCGAACTGCTCGGCTCGGTCCCGATCCCCGTCGACGAGGCATGGCCGCACGAGGTGCTCGGCCATGCGCTGATGAGCGTCTCGCGCTACGAGGAGGCCCGCGCCCAGCTCCTGCTGGCCGCCGCCGCCCCCAACCGGGCCGCCACCGCCTTCTCGCGCCTCGCCCAGATCGCCTGGATCCACGGCGACGACACCAGCGCGGCGCAGTACGCCCTCGACGGGCTCGGCGTCGACCCGACCCATCGCGCGAACCGGCTGATGTACAAGCGCACCAGGGACACCGACGCTCCCGCCGAGGGGCCGCCCGACGGTCAACTGGCCCATGTCGCCTTCTACATGGACCGGCAGGGCAACGCCGGGGACAAGCTCCTCCCCGAGAGTGTCCGGCTCGCCTTCGGCCGGGACACCGGACCGGCCCGCTGGCACTCCGTACATGCCCACCGGCTGTTCGACGAGGCCGCGCTGGAACGGGTCAACGCCCGCCGCGGCCTGGTCATCGGCGGCGGCGGCCTCTTCATCCCGGACACCGCGCCCAACGGCAACAGCGGCTGGCAGTGGAACGTCCCCGACGCCATGCTGGAGCGGATCGACGTACCCGTCATGGTGTACGCGGTCGGCTTCAACGCCTTCGACGGCCAGGCGTACGGACACGGCCGGGAGCGGTTCCTGTCCTCGCTGCGCAAGCTGGTCGAGCGCGCCGCGTTCTTCGGGCTGCGCAACCACGGCTCCATCGAGAAGGTCCGTGAACTGCTGCCGGCCTCGCTGCACGACAAGGTGCGCTTCCAGCCCTGCCCGACCACCGTCACCCGGCAGCTGGTGGACGGCTGGACCGACCCCGAGCGGCGCGAGGACACCATCCTGGTCAACGCCGCCTACGACCGCTCCGGACTCCGCTTCGGCCACGACTACGGGCACTTCCTCGCCGAGATGGCCACCGCGGTGAAGAGCCTCGGCACATACGCCGAGGTGAAGTGCGTGGCCCACTCGCTGGACGACGAGCGGATCGCCTTCGACCTGCGCCGTGAGCACGGCATCGCACTGCCGGTCATCCCGATGTACGACTTCGGCAACGACGCGATCCGGGACACCTACGCCCGGACGAAGCTGGTCATCGGGATGCGCGGGCACGCGGGAATGATCCCGTTCGGCTGCGGCACACCCGTCATCAGCCTGATCTCGCACCCGAAGATGGCGTATTTCCTGGCCGACATCGAGCGGCCCGAGTGGGGCATCTCCGTCCACGACCGGCACCTCGGTGCGCGGCTCGTGGAGCGGGCGGCCGGACTGCTGGACGACCACGCGGCGGCGGTGGCCGATGTGCACGGGCGCCAGCAGGAACTGTGGAAGGTCACCGAGGCGAACACCGCGGACCTCCGGCTGATCCAGGCCGGCGTGCGCGTCTGACCGGCGCCCGACGGAGGGGGACGCGGGAGGGGGGGGGGGGGCGGCCCGGCGCCCCCCCCCCCCCAAATAAAGAGACAAAGGGCG
>NZ_JBHVWF010000023.1:41022-76317 GCF_042882365.1 Streptomyces sp. NPDC058221
CCGGGCACCTCGGTCTTAGCGGGGGCGGGGGGGGCGGCGCCCCGGCGCCGGGGGGTGGGGGCGGGGGTGGGGGGGGGGCGCGGCCGGGCCCCCCCCCCCTCCCGTACTTCCTGACTCGGAGGACTACCGCCGCGCGGCCCGCCGCAGGGCCTTCGCCCGCCGGGCCACCCGGCGCACCGCCGCGCTCCGCGGCAGGAACGCGAGCTGCTCCGGCACCCCGCCCGGCAGACCGAGCGAGGTCAGCCGCCTGCGCTTGAAGTAGCGCAGGGTCGCGGCCGTGAGCCGCGCGGCGAGATACCGCTCCGCGACCGGCCGCAGCGCCGGGTAGATCTTCGGCTGCATGGCGAAGCCGACCGCGGTGACCAGCTCGTTCAGCCCGTCCGGCGCCACCGCGGGCACCGCCGGGGCCGAAGCCCGGTCCTCCAGGTCCGGCACCAGCGCGTCCACCAGCGTGACCGGCACCCGGTTGCTGTTCTCGAACGGCGTCAGCCGCTCCAGCAGCGTGCCCGTACCGACCCGAGCCACCGGCAGCCCGTAGAACGCGGACGCGGTGAGCAGCGCCGTCGAGAAGCAGCCGACGACCAGAGCGGGCCGCATCCGCTGGTACAGCACCTCGGCGAGGACCGGGGCGGTCAGCACCCCCGAGTCCAGCACGGTCAGCTCCGCGCCGAGCCGCGCCGCCTCCGCCTCCATCCCGCGCGACCACTGCGCCGGGGCGGTCGGATGGGGCTTGAACACCAGACGGGTGTGGCCGAGGCGGACCGCACCGCGCATCATCCGCAGATGCAGCTCCTCCTCCTCGGCCGCGCTGATCAGTCCGAGCGCGGAGAGGTACTGGCCCAGCAGCAGCGCGGGCGCGTCCACGGACGGTACGCCCGCCACGACGTCCTGCGCGTCGCCCAGTTCGCCGAGCACCTTGAGGAAGGCCCCGGTCGGCACGATCTGCGGTGCCACACCGAACTCCGTGAGGAGCAGCGGCCGCAGTCCCGGTACCAGATCCAGGTGCAGCAGCCGCCGCACCCGGGTGCCGATCAGCGGATCGATCTTGTTCCGGGTCGGGCCGTAGCTCATCAGCCCGTCCGCGTACACATCGACCGGTACGCCGGTGAAGATCTGGGCGACCGCCTGGGCCGGGTTGACCTGGAGGGACTCCACGGCGAGCTCGATGGCGTCGTCGCCGAGCTCCCAGGCCAGGCGAAGATGCCGTTCCCACAGCGGCACGTCGTCCGGGCGCGGGGACCAGCCTGCCGGATGGTGGGGGGCGATCGTCGCGTTCCACGACACGACGTCGTCGAACCGGCCGCGCAGCACGTCGAACCCGGGCATCGCGTCCACGGCGGACGCCGTCTCCGGGATCGCCGCGTTGTTCGAGACCAGCAGGATGCGGCGGCCGGCATCCGCGAAGGCACCCGAGTCCAGGGCGGCGGCGAGCGTCGCCGCGCCGTAGAGGGTCGAGGCGAGGAAGATCTGCGTCGTACGGGCCCGGCTGCTGCTCACGCGGCCGCCACCTCCTTCGCGGTGGCCCGCCGGCGCAGCCGTCGCAGCAGGGTCGCGCGTTTCACGTCCATCGAGTCGAGGGCGTCGTCCAGCACATCCTGCGGCATTCGGGCGAGCGCTCCGGCGCTCATCGATTTCAGGGCCCGCGCCACAGCGGGTTCGAACCTTTCGATCGAACCCATGTGGTGGGAAATGATCGCGCAATAGTTGCGGACCGCTTTAGGCAGCAGTTCCCGCGCATCGCGGTCCGCCGCTGTTTCCCGTACGACCTGGTCGAATGAGCGAATGAAATCGAGCTGGCGCATGTCGCCGATCTGAGTGAGGGACGAGGCGACGCCACGCCGGTAGAAAATGCCGAGAAGTCCCAGCACCGCGAAGGAGTCCGCCTCACGGTGCAGCCGCCAGATCCACGGCCGGTCCTCGGCGGTCCGCAGACCGTCCGTGAAGTGCAGCAGCCCGCGGTCCAGCAGCCGGCGGTGGTAGAGGCCCGCCCAGGCGTACGCGTAGTCGACGGAGGTGGAGCGCCCGGCGGGCAGGATCGCGTCCCGCGGCGCCATCACCTCGCCCCGGGGGCCGTGCGGTACGCGCTGGACGGTACGGGTCCTGCCGTCGGCCTGGACGTGGTCGGTGCGGACGAAGTCGCAGCCCAGCGCCTCGGTCCTGGCCAGCAGATCGGCATAGAAGCCGGGTGCGAGCCAGTCGTCGCCGTCCAGGAAGGCGAGGTACTCACCGCGGGCCGCGTCCAGACCGGTGTTCCGGGCGGTGGCCAGTCCGCCGTTCTTCTCGTGTCTGCGGACGACCACCCCCTGGATCTCGTCCTGCGCGCGGCGCAGCAGGTCCCCGGTCCCGTCGGTCGAGCAGTCGTCGACGAGAATGAACTCGAAGTCCTCGCGGGCATTGGCCCGCAGGCTTCTCAGGGTGTCGGGCGCGTATGTCTGCACGTTGTAGAACGGCACGATGACGGAGAGCTTAACCACCCGCATCACGCTAGGTCCGGGCCGGTCATTCCCCCTTGCGGCCGTGCGGACGCCGGGTGAACGGCACCCGTCGAAACGATGAACCCGTAAGCCCGTGGGGACACCTTTCTGCCGTGTTCAACCGACCGGGCGGCAGGTTCGGCAAGCGTCGGCGGGCTGTTAACCCTTTGTTGCTGTCACGTTGGGCTGCTCACCCCCGGGCCTTCCTACCTTCTTGGACGTGCCCACTCGTAACAGCAATTCGGCTTCTCCAGCAGAACTGGAATCCACGGACGCGCCGTCCCAGGCGCTCCGGGTGGCCGTACTCGCCGACTCCGACACCCGATGGAAGTGGGGCGCGCTCACCGCGCGCCGGCTGACCTCGGGCGGCGGCCGTGCGGGTGCGCCCCGGGCGGAGATCAGCGGACTGCTGCTGCGCGGCCGGGCGACGCCGACACCGCGCCAGCTCGCCGAGGTCGGCGACGTCGGCATCGACACCGGCCTGGTGCGCGAGGTGACGGCCGTCGAATTCCTGCACACCGTGCGGGACGAGGGCTACGACCTGGTGGTCCTCGCCCTGGTCGGCGGCGCCGTCCAGGCGATGCTGCACGGCCTCGCCGCACTCCGGACAGGACCCAGGCCCGTCGTCGTCACCGGCTACGTCGGCGTCGTCTACGAGAAGCTCGCGGACGGGCTGCTGCTGCGGCACGGCGCCGACGTCGTCCTCGCCAACTCCCGTCACGACGCGGAGCGTTTCCGCGCGGTGTACGAGGGAGTGGGCGCCGACGCCTCCGCCGTCACGGAGGCGGCCCTGCCCTTCCTCGGCGGCGCCCCGCACCGCCCCGAACCGGGCCGCGACACCGTCGTCTTCGCCGCGCAGCCCTCCGTACCGGCCTCCCGCGCCGACCGTACGTATCTGCTGCGCAGGCTCGTCGAGCACGCCAGGCTGCACCCGAAGCGCGAGGTGCTCCTCAAGCTGCGCTCCAAGCCCGGCGAGCACACCACGCACATCGAGGAGCTCCCCTACCAGCGGCTCGCCGAGCGGCTGCCCGGCGGACTCCCGCCCAACTTCCACCTCGTGTACGGGCACATGGGCGAGGTCCTGGACCGCACCGACCTGCTGGTCACCGTCTCCTCGACCGCCGCCCTGGAATCCCTGCACCGGCGCATCCCCACCGCCGTCCTCACCGACCTCGGGGTGCGCGAGACCCTCGGCAACCACCACTTCATCGGCTCCGGCCTGCTGACCTCCTGGGACCACCTGGACGGCGGCGCCCACCCGGAGCCGGACGAGACGTGGCTGTCGGGCCAGGGCGTCGCCGCCCACGGCAGCTACGACACGGCCTACGACACCGCCCGCGCCCGGGTCGCCGCCCTCCTCGGGCAGGACCGGCTGCCGGACCTCGCGCCCTACTACACACCCGCCACCGCCCCCGGTTACCTCCCCGGCATCCTCGCCCGCCACCACCTGGCCCCCGACGGCCACCCGCTGCCGGGCGCCGCGGCGCCCACCGGGACCGGCCGGGTCAGGGGAGCGGTGCGCGAGGCCGTCCGGGACGCCGCCCGGGGCGCGTACCGCCACGGCGTCCAACGGGTCGCCCCGGTCATCCGACGGATGGGCGAACTGTGAACACGACCTCTCTCACTCACCCCACTGGAGCAGCGATGACGCAGCCCACCGTGCTCGCCGTGATTCCCGCCCGCGGCGGATCCAAGGGCGTACCGGCCAAGAACCTCGCCCAGGTCGGCGGCGTGCCGCTGGTCGTCCGCGCGGTCCGCGCCTGCCTGGCCTCGGCGGAGGTGACGGACGTCGTCGTGACGACCGACGCCCCCGCCGTCGCGGAGGCCGCCCGCGCCGCCGGCGAAGCGCTCGGCGAATCGGACCGGGTGCACTGCGTGCAGCGCCCCGAGGCCATCGCGGGCGACACAGCGACCAGCGAGGCCGCCGTGCTCCACGCGATGGACAGCTACGAGGCCGAGCACGGCACCACGGTGGACGTGGTGCTGCTGGTCCAGTGCACCAGCCCCTTCGTCGCCCGGGAGGACATCGACGGCGTCGCCGCCGCGGTCGGCAGGGAAGGCGCCGACACGGCCGTCACCGTCGCCCCGTTCCACGGCTTCCTGTGGCGCGACGGCACCGCGGTCGAGGACCACAACTACGGCGTCAACCACGACAAGGCCGTCCGCCCCCGCCGCCAGGACCGGCCCGAGGACCTCCTCGAAACAGGCGCCGCCTACGCGATGGACGCGGCCGGCTTCCGCACCCACCGGCACCGCTTCTTCGGCCACACCGCGCTGGTGCGCACCGACCCCGCCCGGGTCCTGGAGATCGACGACCCGCACGACCTGGCCCGCGCCCGTGCGCTCGCCCCCCTCCTGGACCCGGCGCCGCTGCCCACCCGCGAGGACATCGACGCGGTCGTCCTCGACTTCGACGGCACCCAGACCGACGACCGGGTCCTCATCGACGCCGACGGCCGCGAGACCGTCTCCGTCCACCGCGGCGACGGCCTCGGCATCGCGGCCCTGCGCAAGGCGGGCGTCCCCCTCCTGATCCTCTCCACGGAACAGAACCCGGTCGTCGCCGCCCGCGCCCACAAGCTGCGCGTCCCGGTCCTGCACGGCATCGACCGCAAGGACCTCGCGCTCAAGCAGTGGTGCGACGAACAGTCCATCGCCCCCGAACGGGTCATGTACGTCGGCAACGACGTCAACGACCTCCCCTGCTTCGCACTCGCCGGCTGGCCCGTCGCCGTCGCGAGCGCCCACGACTCGGTACGCGCCGCGGCGCGCGCCGTGACGACCAACCCCGGCGGCTCCGGCGCCATCCGTGAGATCGCGGCCTGGCTGCTGGGCCCCACCCTCACCACCACCCCCACCAAGTAGGTAAGGAACACCCTCATGAGCACCTCCCGACTGCGCACCCTCGGCACCCGCACCGCGGGCCCCGGCAACCCCGTCTACGTCACGGGTGAGATCGGCATCAACCACAACGGCGACCTCGACAACGCGATCGCCCTGATCGACGTGGCCGCCGAAGCCGGCTGCGACGCCGTCAAGTTCCAGAAGCGCACCCCCGAGATCTGCACCCCGCGCGACCAGTGGGACATCGAGCGCGACACCCCCTGGGGCCGGATGACGTACATCGACTACCGCCACCGCGTCGAGTTCGGCGAGAGCGAGTACCGGGCCATCTCCGAGCACTGTGCCGAGCGCGGCATCGACTGGTTCGCCTCCCCGTGGGACACCGAGGCCGTCGCCTTCCTGGAGAAGTTCGACGTCCCCGCCCACAAGGTGGCCTCCGCGTCCCTCACCGACGACGAGCTGCTGCGCTCGCTGCGCGCCACCGGCCGCACGGTGATCCTCTCCACCGGCATGTCCACCCCGCGCCAGATCCGGCACGCGGTCGAGGTGCTCGGCTCCGACAACATCCTTCTCTGCCACGCCACGTCGACGTACCCCGCGAAGGCCGAGGAGCTGAACCTGCGGGTCATCAACACCCTCCAGCAGGAGTACCCCAACGTCCCGATCGGCTACAGCGGCCACGAGACGGGCCTGCAGACCACCCTCGCCGCCGTCGCGCTGGGCGCCGCGTTCGTCGAGCGCCACATCACCCTCGACCGCGCCATGTGGGGCTCCGACCAGGCCGCGTCCGTCGAGCCGCAGGGCCTGACCCGGCTGGTCCGCGACATCCGCACCATCGAGGCGTCCCTCGGTGACGGCGTCAAGAAGGTGTACGAGTCGGAGCTCGGCCCGATGAAGAAGCTCCGCCGGGTCCCGGGCGTCGTGGCAGAGAGCGGCGAGACGGCCCAGGCCGCCGAGCCGGTCTCGGTCTGACGGGCAGACCGGTGAACCTCGCCTTCGTCGAGAGCCCGGTCCAGCTCCTGAACGTCCTGGAGTGGGCCTACACAGAGGGAGGCGGTGGCCGCGTCCTCGCGGACGTCACCGTCGTCGTCCTCCCTCCGGTCGACCCGATGTCGCGCGGTCAGCTGCGCCGGATGGCGGAGCTGGCCCGCGACGAGGGCGTCACCGTGCGCTGGCAGGAGGCGCGCGGCGACTCGGGTACGCCCCTGAAGTCGCTGCGCGCCCTGACCCGGCTCGTCCGCAACGCGGACCACATCGTCATCGGGGACCCGTTCTCCCGCTACGTACAGCTGCTGCTCACGCTGGTGCGCCCCCGCAGGCTCACCGTGGTGGACGACGGCACCGCCACCATCGAGTTCGTCACCCAGCTGACCCGCGGCGAACGCCTCACCCGCTGGCACCGCCGCGGCGGCTCAGGCCCGCGCGATCTGGCCCTGGCCCCGGTCACCGCCACCGCCCGCCGCCGCTTCACCCCGTCCGCGGTCCGTGAGGTCGAGCTCTTCACCGCCATGCCGGTGATCCCGCCGCCCGGCATCACCCTCATCCCCAACACCTTCTCCTGGACCCGCTCCCGCTTCGGCCCGCCGCTGCTCACCAAGGGCGCGGACCTGGTGGGCACCTCCCTGGTGGAGACGGGCGTGGTCGACCGGGCCCCGTACCTGGACGCGGTCGCCGCACTGGCCCGCACCCACGGGGCCACCCGCTACTTCGCGCACCGCCGCGAGTCCACCGAGAAGCTCCACGCCCTGGAGGCCGCCACCGGCCTGGAGATCGTCCGCCCCGACCTCCCGCTGGAACTCATCGCCCGCCGCGGCCCGATCGGCCGTACGGTCCTGAGCTTCCCGTCCACCGTGGTCCACACCCTGCCGCTGGCCCTGGTCGGCACCGACGTGAAGGTCGCGGTCTGCGACATCGCCCCGGAATGGCTCCGCGAAACGGCGTCCCCGAGGGCCCAGGGCTTCCTGGCGGGCGTCACGGAGACGGCGCGCGACGTGCAGCGGCTGGCACCGTGGCGGGCTACGGCGGTGACTACGGAGGCGTGAGAGCGCGTCCGGAAGGGCAGGTCAGACGGGCCTGACCTGCACGTCGTAGGAGGGGATCCACTCGTCCCTGGTCAGGATGGTCATCCCCTCGGTCTGGGCCTGCGCGATCAGTATCCGGTCGAAGGGATCACGGTGGTGCGCGGGCAGCCTGCCCGCCCGTACGCCGTGACCCGCGGTGATCGGAAGAGAGAGGAACTGGCTGTCCCGCACGCGTTCCGCCAGGTCGTCCGGGCCTTCGAGCTTCCCGAGGGACTGCTTGACCGCGATCTCCCACGGTGTGACCGCGCTGACGAAGACCGACGGTTCGGTGTCCAGCAGGTGTTTGACCTCGTCGGTGAGCTCCTCGGAGTCCCCGAGCCACCACAGGACGACATGGGTGTCGAGCAACATCTTCATCAGCGCATCCCGAAGGCGTCGGCCACGTCGTCGGGCAGTTCGTCGAAGTCGTCCGGGACGTGGATCCGTCCCCGGAGCGAACCGCGCCCGGTCCGCCTCACACCGGCCCGCAGCGGTACCACCTTCGCCACCGGTTCTCCCGCCTTGGAGATGACCACCTCCTCGCCGGTGGCCACCTGCTCCAGAATGCGTGAGAGGTGGGTCTTGGCCTCATGGACGTTGTACTGACGAGCTGCTTCCACGGCTGCCTCGCAGGGGCGGATCAGGGGGTGGACTAAGCACTGGACTAAGTTTACCCCGCGAACCGCCACCCTGCCTGGGTCGCGACCCCTGACCGGCCGGTGGCGCAGCCCTGCGGCATGATCCACACCTGGAGACCGTGGGGATCTCCACCCTCGCCCGGGTGTTCACCCGGCAGGGCAGGCCGGCGGATGCCGAACGGCTCGCCACGGTCACCGCACGCCGGGCAGGTCCGCCACCTTGCGGGCCGGCCCACCGAGCCGCTGCGGGACGTCGCGTGCATCGCCGTAAGCCGTGGAAACCGGCTGGACGGGAAGGCGGAGGACGTGACGGGTGAAGCGTGACCGGCGGCCGCCGGTCCCCTGACGCACCCCGCCGCCCGGCCCGAAACTACCCGCCGTTCAGGATGCGGCGCGCCACGAGGCCCCGAGCTCCCGAGAGTTCAGCGCGGAGCGCGGCGCCGCGGGCACTGTTGACCGTGGCCGGGAGCGCGGCGACGGTCAGCAGCCGGGCCCGGCGCAGGTGGGTCGGGGGGTGTGTGGAGTCGACACTGTGCCCGCGCAGCGCGCTGCGGCGGCGCTGACGCTCGTACTCGCTCGCCGGAATCGACTCCACATGGGTGGCCAGGCGCTCCCACAGGCCGCTCTCCGCCTCACCGGCCGCCCGGCCGGAGCGGTGGCTCCGGAGCGCGTTGGACTCTCGGAGCAGCGTGGCCTCGGCGGACTTGGAGACCAGCAGCGCATCCATCAGCCCCACGGCGGCCGCCGTCGAGCCGCACCGGGCGGCGTAGGAGTCGGCCAGGTACTCGCCGCGCTGGGTGGCCCGCAGGGTCAGGTGGTCGAGGGCTGTCGCGACGGCGACGACCACGCTGCGGGGAGCCAGGTAACAGGCGTTGAGCAGGGTTTCGGGGAGTGTCGGGCGTTCGATCCGGCTCAGCAGGTAATACCAGGTGTTCAATGACTCGAGCGCGTTTCCGAGGACCACGCCCTGGCGGGTGTCGCCGTTGGCGTAGTGGCCGAGTTCGTGGCCCAGCAGCGCGATCCGTTGACCGGTGTCGAGTACCTCCCAGAGGCCGAGGCCGATGGTCAGCAGCCTGCGGCGCCGCAGGCCGTACGTCGACACGCCCGCGTTGGCCTCGGCATTCACCGCGACCGCATGCACTCCGGTGGTGCCCACCACCCCCGCGACCTCGTCGATCAGGGCGAACAGCTCGGGCGCGTCGGCCCGGTGCAGCACCTGCTCGTCCTCCGGCAGCCGCGGGAACCGCGGGCGCAGCAGCCAGGCGATGAACAGGCAGAGGGCGCCGAGCACCGGCAACGCGCTGCCCCAGCCGAGCACCACCAGTAGCACTCCGCCGACGAGCAGCGCGGCCGTGAAGCCGTGGACGGCCAGCGCCAGCACCAGGGCCAGGACACTCGCCACGTCGCGCCGGGGGCGCAGGAGCTCGTCCGTCGTCACCTCGGCCAACAGCCTCTCGCCGTGTTTCCCGGCCAGCCTGCGCCGCAGGGTGTCCAGCCGCCCGCCCGGCTCCTCCGGCTCACCCGGGTCCACATTCCAGTCGCAGGCGGCACACCAAGCCACGAACCTGCGGTCCGTCCGGATCTCCACCCCGCACTCCGGGCATGACTGAACGCTTTCCTCCACCGTGCCGAGCACTGCTGAGTCCCCCTCGTCCTACGGCTCCCCCCGGAGACCGCTCAGGCGTATGTCGAACACGTATGCGTGTTCGACAGCAACGACGCAGCGTAAGCCGTGAGCCCGTGGCGTGTACAGGAAGTCCGGCCCGTAAGGAGCCTGCCGACCGACCTCGCGGCAGGCTGAGCGGTGGCCGTCACGGGCGCCGACCCCGAGTCCGACCCCAGGTGGTGTGTACGGCCCGGTCAGGGTCGGCCGAGGGTCATCCCCGATAGCCGGGGGGTTGCGCCGAGCCGATGATCGAAACATGCGAACCACGGAAATGACGCGGCGTCAGAACAGCTCCAGTACAACGGTGTTCCTGCTGGCCCCGGCCCTGATGGCCGGCTACGGCGTGGTGCGGCTGACCGGACGGGCGGTGAGCGGCTACGGGCCCGGGGTGTGGTGGACGGCGGCGCACGTGCTGTTCCTGGCCGGGGTGCTCGCGTTCGTCCCCGTCTTCCTCGGCCTGCGGATGCCGGACGGCGTACGAGGGGGCAGACGCACCGGGGTACGGGTGGCTGCCGGGGCCGGGCTGCTGGGGGCGGCCGCGGTGGCGGTCCAGGCGGTGATCGACCTGGTGGTCGGGTTCCTCGCGGCGGACAAGGGGGCCATGAGTGACAAGTTCGAGCGGGTGCAGGACGTGCCCGGTGTGATGCCGGTGGTCTACACGGTGGTGCCGATGCTGTTCTGGTTCGGGCTGCTGGCGCTCGTCACGCTGCTCGCGTTCTTCCGCCGGGACGAGGTCCCGGTGTGGTCGCCGCTGCTGGTGCTGGCGGGGGTCGTCATGATGGCCATGAGCCTGGATCTGCTGGCAGTCGGAGCACTGTGTATCGGGGCGGCGCTCTTCCCGGTGCACAGGGGGTAAACAACTGTTCCTATTTTTTTCAGTGGATATGCGGTGTTCTCTGTGAATATCGTGGTGCTGTGAAGCTTTCGGAGTGGGCGGCGCGTAACGGTGTGCATTACCAGACTGCGTGGACGTGGGCGAAGGAGGGCCGGATGCCGGTTCCGGTCGTTCAGACGCCGTCGGGTACGTAGCTGGTGACGGAGCCCGTCCTGAAGTCGGCGGGCCGGGTGGTGGTGTATTGCCGGGTGTCGTCGGGTGATCAGAAGGCGGACCTGGAGCGGCAGGTGGCGCGGGTGGTTCAGGGCACGACCGCCCGGGGCTTGGCGGTCTCGGAGGTGGTGACGGAGACCGGGTCCGGTCTGAACGGGCGCCGCCGTAAGCTGCACGCGCTTCTGGCCGATCCGGGAGTGGGGACGATCGTGGTCGAGCATCGTGACCGTCTCGCCCGATTCGGCGTCGAGCACCTCGAAGCATCCTTCTCGGCCTCGGGGCGGTGTCTGCTGGTCCTTGACCCGGCTGAGACCGTCGATGACCTGGTGCGGGACGTCACCGAGGTCCTCACCTCGATGTGTGCCCGCCTGTACGGCCGGCGCTCGGCGAAGAACCGGGCGGCCCGGGCGGTCGCGGCCGCCACCGCCCCGCAGGACGTGGCCGGATGAGGAAGTTCGTCCCGCAGCCGGGCTTCACCGTCTTCGCACACAGGCTGGCTCTGGATCCGAATGCGACGGTGATGGGTCGTTTGTATTCGCATGCGGGTGCGGCGCGGGTTGCGTACAACTGGGCTGTTGCTCATGTCACGGCGGTGTGGTGGCAGCGCAAAGCCGAGCAGTCGTACGGGATTGCGGAGGATGAACTGACTCCGTGGCGGTCGTGGTCACTGCCGTCGTTGAGGAAGGCGTTCAACGAGGCCAAGCGGTCCGATCCGCGGTTCGCGGGGTGGTGGGAGGAGAACTCCAAGGAGGCCTACAACACCGGCCTGGCCAGCGCATCGGCCGCCTTCGACACCTACGCCAAGTCCAGGAACGGCAAGCGCAAGGGCGGGCGGGTGGGTGTTCCGCGTTTCAAGTCGAAGCGGAGGGCGCGCCTGAGCTGCCGGTTCACGACCGGGGCGATCCGGATCGAGGCGGACGGCAGGCATGTCACGCTGCCCAGGATCGGGACGGTCCGCCTCCACGAACACCGCCCCGACCTGCGTGCGCGTGTCGAAGCGGGCGCGATGCGGATCCTGTCCGCGACGGTGCGTCTGGACCGGGGACGCTGGTTCGTCGCCTTCCAGGTCGAACAGCGAAACGAGCTGGTGCGGGTCGCCCGCCCGGATGCTGCGGTCGGCATCGACCTCGGCATCAAAACCCTGGCCATCCTCGCGGACAGCGACGGCACCGTGACCTCGGAGCCCAACCCCCGGCACCTCGACCGCGCACAGAAACACCTACGCCGCGCCAGCCGTGTCGTCTCACGTCGCCGGGCCCCCGATCGGCGCACCGGGCAGAAACCCTCCCGGCGCTGGGAGAAGGCGAACCGGGTCCGGAACAAGGTGCATCACCGGGTCGCGAACCTGCGCGAGGACACCCTGCACAAGCTGACCACCCGCCTCACCGCCGAGTACGGCACGATCGTGGTCGAGGACCTCAACGTCGCCGGGATGGGCCGCAACCGGCGGTTATCACGCCGGGTCGCGGACGCCGCGTTCGGTGAGATCCGCCGCCAGCTCACGTACAAGACCCGCCGGCACGGGACACGCCTCGTCGTGGCCGACCGGTGGTTCCCCTCCTCGAAGACGTGCTCACGCTGTGGTGCGGTGAAAGCCAAACTGCCCCTGAGCGTGCGCGTCTTCGAGTGCGACACCTGCGGGCTCGTCCTGGACCGGGACGAGAACGCCGGACACAACCTGCTCGCCCTCGCCACCCGCAACACCCGCACGACCCGCAGTACAGGTACCGGAGTGGCCGGAGACCTGGACCCCACCACCACCGTGGTGGGGTCGAAGCCCCGTGGAGCCGACCGCAAGACCCGCACCACCCGCCCACGCCTCACGGCGCGGGCGGGGCGGGCAGGTGGCACAATCCCCGGCCCCAGGGCCGGGACAGAAACGGGAGACCGTCAACAGGACACCAGAACGCGACTCGCACTCTGGTGACACCGTCACGGACCATTCCGGCAGAAACGCCGGAATTGCTGAGATCTACTGATACTCCAAGCAACGGCTGAAGGGTTGACGGATGCCCTGTGGGTGCGGCGCGGCGATCGGGCACAATACCCATCCCGCGCCCACCCCACACGCCGTCACGCAGTCATTTATTCGTCTATGTGGCTGAACTTTTCTTGTTTCATGGTCAGTTGAAGAGGGAAGGGCCTTACCCTTCACCAGTGAACCACTCGATGCCCCGCGTCTTCGAAGCCCGGCCGCTCACGGAAGAAGCGCTGCCCGGCACGCTGCCCGAGGCGCTGCGCGCCGAGCTGATCACCTTCCGCCGCGATCTGCACATGCACCCCGAGCTCGGCAATCAGGAGTTCCGCACCACCGCGGCCGTCAAGGCCCGGCTGGAGCTGGCCGGCCTGGAGCCACGGGTGCTCGCCTCCGGGACCGGGCTCATGTGTGACGTGGGGACGCGCGACGGGACGACGCGGCCCATGCTGGCGCTGCGGGCCGACATCGACGCCCTGCCGATCCCGGACACCAAGACGGGCGTCCCGTACCGCTCCACCGTGCCCGACCGGGCGCACGCCTGCGGGCACGACATCCACACCACCACCGTCCTCGGCGCCGGCCTGGTGCTCGCCGAGCTCGACCGGCAGGGGCTGCTGCCCAACCCGGTGCGGCTGATCTTCCAGCCGGCCGAGGAGGTGCTGCCCGGCGGAGCGCCCGACGCGATCGAGTCCGGGGTGCTGGAGGGCGTCGGCCGGATCATCGGCGTGCACTGCGACCCGAAGGTCGACGTGGGGCGGATCGGGCTGCGGGCCGGGGCCATCACCTCCGCCTGCGACCGGCTGGAGCTGTCCCTGGACGGGCCCGGCGGCCACACCGCCCGCCCGCACCTGACCACCGACCTGGTCACCGCCGCCGCCAAGGTGGCCACCGAGGTACCGGCACTGCTGGCCCGCCGGGTCGACGCACGGGCCGGGCTCGCGGTGACCTGGGGGCGCCTGGAGACCGGGCACGCCTGCAACGTGATCCCGCAACACGCCGAGCTGTCGGGGACCGTTCGCTGCCTGGATCTGGCGGCCTGGCGGGACGCGCCGGACCTGGTGCACGCGGCCATCGACGAGGTGGCCGGAATGCACCGCGCCAAGACGGTGATCAACTACATCCGGGGCGTCCCGCCCGTGGTCAACGACGCCGCCGCGATCGATCTGCTCACCGGTGCGATGACCGCCCGCCGCGGTTCGTATGCGATCGAGGACACCGAACAGAGCCTGGGCGGGGAGGACTTCTCCTGGTATCTGGAGCAGGTGCCGGGCGCGATGGCACGGCTCGGGGTGCGCACCCCCGGCGACACCCGGGGTCTGGACCTGCACCGGGGCAACTTCGACGCGGACGAGGAGGCGATCACCGTTGCTGTGGAGCTCTTCACCGCCGCTGCGTTGCTCGACGGTAATCATCTGTAACCGGACAGGTCACCCCCGGTTCGCGACGATCCGATAACAGCTTCCGTACAGGGCTTTATCTGACATCTACGCGCGTTACGATCGCCGCGAAACCAGCGCCGGAAGAGGCGCTTCGGTCAGGTTTGAAGGAGCCTTCCCTTGCGCCGGATCACCAGGATTGCCACCGTGGGCGTTGCGTCCGCGGCGCTTGCCCTAAGCGTCACCGCATGTGGCGGTAAATCGTCGTCGGACACCTCCGACTCGAAGGGGGACAAGACCGCGCTCGCCTACGACATCGGTGGGCGTGGCGACCAGTCGTTCAACGACGCCGCCTACGCCGGGCTGGTCAAGGCGGAGAAGGACCTCGGGGTCAAGGGCACCGAGGCCGAGCCGTCGGACGGTGAGTCGGACGCCGACAAGGTCCAGCGGCTCACCACGCTGGCCCGTGCCGGCAACAACCCCGTGATCGGGGTCGGCTTCGCCTACGCGCCGGCCATCAAGAAGGTCGCGCCGAAGTTCCCGAAGATCACCTTCGGCATCATCGACGACGCCTCGGTGACCGGCAAGAACATCGCCAACCTGGTCTTCAACGAGGAGCAGGGCTCGTATCTCGCGGGCGTCGCCGCGGCCAAGGTCAGCAAGACGAAGACCGTCGGCTTCATCGGTGGCGTGGAGACGCCGCTCATCAAGAAGTTCCAGGCGGGCTACGAGCAGGGCGTCAAGGACACCGACCCGTCGGTGAAGGTCCTGTCGCAGTACCTGACCCAGCCGCCGAACTTCGACGGCTTCTCCAAGCCCGACCTCGGCAAGGCCGCCGCCCAGGGGCAGCTCGACAAGAAGGCCGACGTCGTCTACGCGGCAGCCGGTCTCGCCGGCTCGGGTTCGATCGAGGCCACCGCCAAGGCGGGCAAGTGGGCCATCGGCGTCGACTCCGATCAGTACAGCCAGAAGGGCCTCGCGGCCTACAAGGCGCACATCCTGACGTCGGTCACCAAGGACGTCTCCGGTTCCGTCTTCGACCTGATCAAGTCGGTGAAGGACGGCAAGCCGCAGTCCGGTGAGATCCGCTACGGCCTGGACAAGGACGGCGTCGGCCTGGCCGACTCCAACCCGGCGTTCACCAAGATGACCGATGTGGTCGCGGCGGTCGACAAGGCGAAGAAGGCCATCGTCGACGGTTCGGTCAAGGTCAAGACCACCCCGTAGTGCCCTCCTGGACTTCCCGGGGCCCGGAGCGCGCACCGACCCAGCACCCGGCCCCGGGGTGCTGTCCGAAGAAGTCCCGCCCATCGCAGCGTTGCCCCGCAGGGATCCGGAACCGGACGTTTCGGGTCTGCGCGCGTACGTGAATCTCGATTCGGTGGCACTACGCGTGTAGACCAGCCTCTGACGCGATAACTTCACCCCGCCCTTGCCCCTCCGCCCCCGCTCCTGTCCGGCTAAGGAGAGTGTGTCATCACCGCGTCCAGCAGCCCCCCGGCCGTAGAACTGCACGGCATCACCAAGCGCTTCCCCGGTGTGGTCGCCAACCACAACATCGACATCACCATCCGCAAGGGCACGGTTCATGCCCTGGTCGGAGAGAACGGTGCCGGCAAGTCCACGCTGATGAAGATCCTCTACGGCATGCAGAAGCCGGACGAGGGAACCATCGCGGTCGACGGCGAACAGGCGTCGTTCGGCAGCCCCGGCGACGCCATCGCCCGCGGCATCGGCATGGTGCACCAGCACTTCATGCTGGCCGACAACTTCACGGTTCTGGAGAACGTGGTTCTCGGCGGCGAGAAGCTGCACGGGATCGGGGCCGCGGCACGCAGGAAGATCATGGAGATCTCGGACGCGTACGGGCTCGGCGTCCGGCCCGACTCCCTGGTCGAGGACCTCGGCGTCGCCGACCGGCAGCGGGTCGAGATCCTCAAGGTCCTCTACCGGGGCGCCCGCATCCTCATCCTCGACGAGCCGACCGCCGTCCTGGTCCCGCAGGAGGTCGACGCGCTCTTCGATAACCTGCGCGAGCTGAAGGCCGAGGGGCTGACGGTCATCTTCATCTCGCACAAGCTCGGCGAGGTGCTGTCCGTCGCCGACGACATCACGGTGATCCGAAGGGGCACGACGGTCGGCACCGCCGACCCGGCGAACACCACCACCAAGCAGCTCGCCGAGCTCATGGTGGGCAGCGAGCTGCCCTCGCCCGAAACCCGTGAGTCCACGGTCACCGACGTTCCGATGCTGCGCGTCGAGGACCTCGCGCTCTCCGCCACCGACCCGGACGGCGTCGTGCGCAACGTGCTCGACGGCGTCGGCTTCACCATCCACAAGGGTGAGGTCCTGGGCATCGCCGGCGTCGAGGGGAACGGCCAGACCGAGCTGATCGAGGCGCTGGTCGGCATGCGGGACCTCGACGGCGGGGTGATCACCCTCGACACGGCCGACATCTCGCACGCCCCCACCCGCAAGCGCCGCGAGAGCGGGATCGGCTACATCCCCGAGGACCGGCACCGCCACGGTGTGCTGCTGGAGTCCTCCCTCTGGGAGAACCGGATCCTCGGCCACGTCACCGAGCGGCCGAACAGCCGGGGCGGGCTGCTCGACATCAAGGCGGCCCGCGCCGACACCGAGCGGATCGTGCGCGAGTACGACGTCCGCACGCCCGGCATCGAGGTCACGGCCGGTTCCCTGTCCGGCGGCAACCAGCAGAAGCTGATCGTCGGCCGGGAGATGAGCCACGAGCCGAAGCTGCTGATCGCCGCACATCCGACCCGTGGTGTGGACGTCGGCGCACAGGCACAGATCTGGGACCAGATCCGCGCCGCACGCCGCGAGGGACTCGCGGTCCTGCTCATCTCGGCGGACCTGGACGAGCTGATCGGGCTCTCCGACACGCTGCGAGTCATGTACCGCGGCCGGCTGGTCGCGGACGCCGATCCCGCCACCATCACGCCGGAGGAGCTGGGTTCGGCCATGACCGGTGCCGCCACCGGCCATCTCGAGGCAGCACCGGAGGACGACGACCGATGAAGAAATTCGACAAGGACCGGCTGATCCTGGGCTTCGCCGGCCCGGTCCTCGCCCTGGTGGTGGCCTTCGCGCTCACCACCGTGGTGCTGCTCGCCTCGGGCAAGAACCCGTTCGAGCCGTACCGGCTGATGTTCGACGCGGCGACCTACGCCGACGTCCAGGTCCTGATCATCAACCAGGCCGGTACGTACTACCTCGCGGCGCTCGCGGTGGCGATCGGGTTCAGGATGAACCTCTTCAACATCGGGGTCGACGGCCAGTACCGCCTCGCGGCGATGATGGCGGCCCTGGTCGGTGCCAGCGTCAGTCTGCCCGGACCGCTGGAGATCGCCCTCATCGTGATCGTCGCGATGCTCGTCGGCGCCTTCTGGGCAGGCATCGCGGGCTTCCTGAAGACCACCCGCGGGGTCAGCGAGGTCGTCTCGACGATCATGCTCAACTCGATCGCGACCGCGCTGATCGCCTGGCTGATCCTGCCGAAGAACTTCGGTGAGCAGCCGGCCGGTTCCAACAACCTCACCACCGGCGACCTCCCGGAGTCCGGTTGGTTCCCGGGGCTGTCCATGGGCGCCGAGGCGGGGGAGATCTACGGGTTCACCTTCGTCGCGGCCGCGTGCGGCCTCGTCTACTGGTTCGTCCTGAACCGCACCCGCTTCGGCTTCGACCTCCGGGCGACGGGCGAGAGCGAGAGCGCCGCCCAGGCGTCCGGTGTGGACGCGAAGAAGATGGTCCTCACCTCGATGCTGCTCTCCGGCGGTATCGCGGGCCTCTCCGGCATGCCGACCCTGCTGGGTGACACCCACACGTACAGCCTGGACTTCCCGACCGGCATCGGGTTCACCGGCATCACGATCGCCCTGCTCGGCCGGAACAACCCGCTGGGCATCGCCTTCAGCGCACTGCTGATCGCCTTCCTGGACAAGACCTCCGCCTCGCTCGACCAGTTCGGGTACGAGAAGGAGATCGCCACGATCATGCAGGGCCTGATCGTGATCTCGGTGGTCGTCAGCTACGAACTCGTCCGCCGCTACGGAATCCGCCGTCAACAGCAGAAGGTCGGCGAGGAACTCGCAGCCGGCCGTGCCCTCACGACCGAGAAGGAGGCCGCACTGTGAGCGCCAGCAAAGTCTCGGCCGCGAGCGTTGCCCCCAAGAAGGGCGGCGGCCGCCGCAAGCTCACCCTGCCTGTCGTCCTGCTGATCGTCGCGGGCGGCCTCGCACTGGTCTCGCTGGTCCGCCTGATCAGCGGCGCCAACGACGTGACGTCCGTGGGGCAGGTATCGGGCGCGCTCGAACTGGCCGTCCCGATCGGCCTGGCGGGGCTCGGCGGTCTGTGGGCCGAGCGCGCGGGCGTCGTGAACATCGGTCTCGAAGGCATGATGGTCCTCGGCACCTGGTTCGGCGCCTGGGCCGGGTTCCAGTGGGGCCCCTGGGTGGGGGTCCTCTTCGGCATCCTCGGCGGCGCGCTCGGCGGTCTGCTGCACGCGGTCATCACCATCACCTTCGGCGTGAACCACATCGTCTCCGGTGTGGCCATCAACATCCTCGCCGTCGGCCTGACCCGCTACCTCTCCAACTTCGCGTTCGACGGCGTCGAGGGCGGTTCCTCCAAGCAGTCCCCGCGGATCGACGCGATCGACAGAATCACCATTCCGGGACTCTCCGACTGGCTCCAGGACCTCCAGCAGAAACACTGGTTCCTGGTCTCCGACATCGCGGGCGTCGTGGGCGGTGTGGTCACCAACCTGTCCTGGCTGACCGTGGTCGCCGTCCTGCTCGTCCCCGCCACCTGGTGGCTGCTGTGGCGCACGGCGTTCGGCCTGCGGCTGCGCTCCTGCGGTGAGAGCCCGGTCGCCGCCGAGACGCTCGGCGTGAACGTCTACAAGTACAAGTACATCGCCGTCATCACCTCCGGCGGGATGGCCGGTCTGGCCGGCGCCTTCCTGGCCATCGTCTCCACCGGCATCTACCAGGAGAACCAGACCGGCGGCCGAGGTTACATCGGTCTCGCCGCGATGATCTTCGGTAACTGGATGCCCGGCGGAATGGCGCTGGGCGCAGGCCTGTTCGGCTTCACCGACAGCCTCAAGCTGCGCGGCGGTGCCGAGAACGTCCACGCGATGCTGCTGCTGCTGGCGATCCTGCTGGTGATCGTGGTGTTCTGGCAGCTGTACCGGAAGAAGTACGTGGCCGCGGTGATCTCCGCCGCGATCTCCGCGCTGCTGTTCACCTGGTACGCGCTGACCGACCAGGTGCCCAGCCAGTTCGTCGACATGGCGCCCTACGTCACGACGCTGCTGGTGCTCTCGCTCTCCGCGCAACGGCTGCGGATGCCGAAGGCGGACGGCGTGATCTACCGCAGGGGCGAAGGGAAATGACCCCGGTCACCGAGACCGACTGGGACGCCCTGCGGACGGCCGCCCGGGAAGCCATGTCCCGGGCGTACGCGCCCTACTCGGGCTACCCGGTCGGCGTCGCCGCACGGGTCGACGACGGCCGCACGATCGTCGGCTGCAACGTCGAGAACGCCTCGTACGGCATCGGGCTGTGCGCCGAGTGCGGACTGGTCTCCCAGCTGCACGCGACCGGCGGCGGCCGGCTGACCCACTTCACCTGCGTGGACGGGGCGGGCGAGATCCTGGTGCCGTGCGGCAGGTGCAGACAGCTGCTGTACGAGTTCGGCGGGCCGGAGCTCGTCCTGGAGACCCCGGACGGTTTCCGTACGCTCGACGAGATGCTTCCGCAGGCGTTCGGACCGGCCCACCTCGGCTAGCCGGACCCTGCGCACCCACCGCCGGACGGGCCTGGAAAATCCTGCCCGTCCGGCGGTTCTCTCATCCTCTATGCGCGTAGAGTCAACGGGACTCACGCGTACGCACCGGCCGGAAGGACTCCAGGACATGGACGCCATCTCCGTCATCCGCACCAAGCGGGACAACGGCGAGCTGACCCCCGAGCAGATCGACTGGGTCATCGACGCCTACACCCGCGGTGAGGTCGCCGACGAGCAGATGTCCGCGCTGGCCATGGCGATCCTGCTGAACGGCATGAACCGTACGGAGATCGCCCGCTGGACCGCCGCCATGATCGCCTCCGGCGAGCGGATGAACTTCGCCGCGCTCTCCCGCCCCACCACCGACAAGCACTCCACGGGCGGCGTCGGCGACAAGATCACCCTGCCGCTCGCCCCGCTGGTCGCCGCCTGCGGCGCCGCCGTACCGCAGCTCAGCGGACGCGGCCTCGGCCACACCGGCGGCACCCTCGACAAGCTGGAGTCCATCCCCGGCTGGCGCGCCCACCTCTCCAACGCCGAGATGCTGGGTGTCCTCGACACCACCGGCGCGGTCATCTGCGCCGCGGGCGACGGCCTCGCCCCCGCCGACAAGAAGCTCTACGCGCTCCGTGACGTCACCGGCACCGTCGAGGCCATCCCGCTGATCGCCAGCTCGATCATGTCCAAGAAGATCGCCGAGGGCACCGGCGCCCTCGTCCTGGACGTCAAGGTCGGCTCAGGCGCCTTCATGAAGACCATCGAGGACGCCCGCGAACTGGCCTCCACCATGGTCGCGCTGGGCACCGACAGCGGCGTGCGCACGGTCGCCCTGCTCACCGACATGGCCACCCCGCTCGGCCGCACCGCGGGCAACGCCCTGGAGGTCCGCGAGTCGGTCGAGGTGCTGGCCGGCGGCGGCCCGAAGGACGTCATCGACCTCACCCTGGCCCTCGCCCGCGAAATGCTGGACGCGGCCGGACTGAAGGACGCCGACCCGGAGAAGGCCCTCGCGGACGGCTCCGCGATGGACGTCTGGCGTCGGATGATCTCCGCCCAGGGCGGCGACCCGGGCGCCACGCTCCCGGTCGCCCGCGAACAGCACATCGTGACGGCCCCGTCCTCCGGCGTACTGACCCGCCTCGACGCGTACGACGTCGGCGTCGCGGCCTGGCGCCTCGGTGCGGGCCGCGCCCGCAAGGAGGACCCGGTGCAGGCGGGCGCCGGCGTCGAGCTGCACGCCAAGCCGGGCGACGAAGTCACCGCCGGGCAGCCGCTGCTGACGCTGCACACGGACACCCCGGAGAAGTTCGACTACGCGCTCGGTGCGCTGCCCGACGCGTACGACATCGCCCCGTCAGGCACGGCGTTCACCGCCACCCCGGTGGTGCGGGAACGTATCGCCTGACCTGCGGTTTCCCCGTACGGGTGAACGGGACCGGTGGACTGCCGCCGGTCCCGTTCGGCATGCTGGACTCGGTGACGCACCGATGAGAGGAGACCGCCATGAGCGCACTCACCGTCGATCCCGCGCCGGGCCACGGCCAGGAATGGGACGACCTCGTCCGGATCTGGGAGGAGACGGACGCGCCCGAGGGCTGCAAGGTGGAGATCATCGGGGGGATCGTCACTGTGTCGCCACCGCCGTCCAAGGACCACAACACCACCGCTGCGCTGCTGCAGCGCAGGCTCTACACCGTCATCCCCGAGGACTGGGAGATCTACCAGACCCTCGGAGTCTCGGTCCCCGGCCGGGCGGGGCTCTACATCCCCGATCTCGTCGTCGTACCGCGCGCCGTCGCCACCGGGCCGGGCAACCGTGTCCCGGCCCAAGAGGCCCGGCTCGTCGTCGAGATCACGTCGCAGGCCAACGCCAACCATGACCGCATCGGCAAGGTGCACGGGTACGCGAAGGCCGGCGTCGAGCTCTTCCTGCTCCTCGACCCCTGGCACTCCGGCCGTCCCACGGCCACGTTGTACGGGGAGCCCGAGGGCGGCACCTACCGGGTGCTCGACACGGTCGAATACGGCGAGAAGCTGACGCTCCCGCAGCCGTTCGGGCTGGACCTGGACACCGGGGTCTTCCCCGTCAGCTGAGCAGCGGCCCGGCGTCGCGATGAGTTTCGGGGACGGCGCCGGTCTCCTTGGTATGGATCCCTTGTCACCGGCCGTACTCGTCCTCTCCGGACGCGTCACGCGCGCCGGTACACCACACCTCTGCGCCGAGCTGGAGACGATACTGACCGCCTCCGAAGCCGCCGTGGTGGACTGCGACGTGGGCGCGGTCGTACAACCCGATCTGGCGCTCGTCGAGGCGATAGCCCGGCTGTCGCTGGTCGCACGCCGGGCGGGCGGCAGACGGCTCCGGCTGCGCCGGGTGCCCGCGGAGCTCCGGAGCCTCCTGGATCTGGTGGGCCTGGCCGACGTGGTGGGACTGGACGACGGCGGGGCGGCGGTGGAGGCGGGCCGGACACCCGGCCCCTGACGAGCCAGGGCGCGCGGGCCCCTCAGGGCCGGCTGATCACCGCGTAGGCGCAGACCACCTGGGAGAGGCGGGCCTGCCCGTCCTCTCCCACGGCCGAACGGCCCGGCAGTCCGGTGGCCGACGGACCGGGCTCCGGGAGCTGCGACTCCTTCGCAGCCCGCACCGCCTTCTCGCAGTCGGACTCCGGCTGCGGCCTCGGCTCCGCACCGGAGGCCGGTGGCGCGACGGGGCCCGGCCCCGCCGTCGGCGCCGGCTCACCGAGCCACTGGGTGACCCCCCAGCCGCCCGCGGCGAGCACCACCCACCCGGCGACCAGACCCCGCACCAGACGCGGCCTCACGCGGCATCGGCGTCCAGGTGGTCGGGCAGCCCGAACAGCGGGAACCAGCGCGGGGTGTCCAGGAAGCAGTGCATCCCGGTGATCGCACCGTCCGAGATGTCGATGACCTGCACCGCCCACGGCACGAACCCCGGGCCCTCCGGATTCGGCTTGTAGTGCGCGAAGGCCGGGGTGCCGTTCGCCGACGTCGCGACCAGCCGGGAGCCCTCGCAGGCCGCGCCGATGGACGTCATGAAACCGCTGATGTCGTCGTGCCCCCGCAGCCAGAGGTCGAACGGCGGCATGGTCATCACCGCGTCCTCATGGAGCAGCGCCGTCAGCGCCTTCATGTCGTAGCCCTCGAACGCCGCCACATACCGCTCCAGGAGCTTGCGCTGCTCCTCGTCGAGCGGGTCGGAGGCGTCGGCGGCGGCGCCCTGATGCTCGTTGAGCGTGGCCCGCGCGCGCTGGAGGGCGCTGTTGACCGAGGCGACCGAGGTGTCGAGCAGCTCCGCGACCTCCGCCGCCTTCCACGCGAGCACCTCGCGCAGGATCAGCACGGCCCGCTGCTTGGGCGGCAGATGCTGGAGCGCGGCGACGAACGCGAGCCGCACCGACTCGCGCGCCACCGCGGCCTCGGCCGGGTCGGCGACCGACGGCAGGATCCGCCCGTCCGGCATCGGCTCCAGCCAGGTGTTCTCCGGGAGAGGGTTGAGCGCGGCCTGCGCCAGCGGCGTCGGGCCGGACAGATCGACGGGCCTGGCCCGCTTGTTGCCCGCGTTCAGCATGTCGAGACAGACGTTCGTCGCGATCCGGTACAGCCAGGACCGCAGGGAGGAACGGCCCTCGAACTTGTCGAAGCTGCGCCAGGCGCGCACCAGGGTGTCCTGGACCGCGTCCTCCGCCTCGAAGGCCGAGCCGAGCATCCGGTAGCAGTAGCCGGTCAGCTCGACCCGGTGTGCCTCAAGACGGCTGTCGACATCGCCGGCCGTCGCTGTCAGATCACTCATCGCTCCACCCCTGTTGCGCTGTGACACCGCTCACTTCAGCACTTCGGAAGCTACCGCACGGCACTGACAACGGGGGCGGGAAGGGCAGAACGCGGTCACGTTCCGAGCTTGCGCCCGTACACGTACACGTCGTCGCCGTTCTTCAGCAGGTTCCAGTATGACTTCGCGTCGGCGGTGCGCATGTTGACGCAACCGTGCGACCCGGGCGGATTCCACATCTTCAGGCCCACCGCGTGGAAGGCCTGCCCGCCGTCGAAGAACTGGGAGTAGGGCATCGACACGTCGTAGAGCGTCGAGACGTGGTTCTTGTGCTTCCAGAAGATCTTCTTCGCTCCGGTGCGGGTCTCGTACCCGTCCCGCCCGGTCCGCACCGGCACGGGCCCGAACGTCAGCTTGCTGCCGTCCTGGATCCAGCTGATCTGCCGCGTCAGGTCCACGCACGCGATGCGCCCCTTGTTCGTGGGGCACTTCCTGGCCTTGTCGGGGTTCTTCCCGGCGGCCTTCTGGGCGGTGAGCGTCTGCATGGTGCGCCAGGTGACGGGACCGGCGTAACCGATGGCGGGCGTGACTCCGTAGGTGTTCTGGAACGACCGGATCGCCTCGCAGTCGGCGGGGGACTGCCTGCCGTCCACGGTCCGGTGCAGATACTTCTCGGCCTGCTTCTGGTTCGGCCCCTTGGACGCCGTGCAGGACGCGGCCTGCGCGGATGTGCCGGTACCGAGGACGACCGCCGGTATCGCGGTCAGCCCCGCGACGGTCAGTACGAGCCCGCGCCGCAGCCGTACGCCACGTATTCGATGTATGTGACGTATGCCCTGAATGTCTTTCATGTTCCCTATGACTCTCATGAACGCCAACTCCCCTTCGCGCGCAGTGCGGTGGTTCTGACTGCAGGACGCACGTCGGGGAGTGGTTGGTTGTGCGGAGTATGTCTCGGTTCGGTATGTCTCGGCTCTGAACTCTACGTCTCAGTTCTGGACGGACAGCACCGCCGCGGGCCGCCGCCGCTCGATGCGCGCGGCCCGCGTCCCGTACAGGGTGATCGAGACGACACCGAGCACCGCGAGCAGTCCCAGCGTGACCGTGCCCGCCCAGCCGCCGGCGTGGAAGGCGACCGCGCCGAGCGTGCCGCCCGCGCTGGAGCCGAGGTAGTACGCCGACTGGTACAGCGCCGACGCCTGGGCCCGGCCCTTGGTCGCCGTACGGCTGACGGAGGACGAGGCGACCGCGTGCCCGGCGAAGAAGCCCGCAGTGATCAGGACCAGACCGAGCAGCACCGCCGCCAGCTGGTCGGCCAGCGAGAGCAGCAGACCGGCGGCCGTGGTGGAGACGGCGAGGTACAGCGCACCCCGGCGCCCCATCCGGGCGACGAGCTTCCCCGCCGCGGCGGAGGAGACCGTACCGACGAGATAGACGAGGAAGATCGAGCCGACGACACCCTGCGGGAGGTTGAACGGCGCTTCGACCAGCCGGTAGCCGATCACCGTGTACACCGCGCCGAACACCGTCATGAACAGTGCGCCGATCGCGTACAGCCGTCGAAGCAGCGGATCGGCGAGGTGCCCGCCGACGGTCTTGGCCAATGCCTTCGGGTTCAGCGAACCGGGGGTGAAGTGCCGGGCCCTGGGGATCATGAAGTGGAAGACGACGGCGCAGGCCACGGCCAGCAGACCGACCGAGGCGAGCGCGGCCCGCCAGCCCCACAGCTGGGCGACCCAGCCGGTGAGGATACGGCCACTCATCCCGCCGATGCTGTTGCCGGCCACGAACAGCCCGATCGCCGCGACCAGCGCCTTCGGCCGCACCTCTTCGGCGAGATACGCCATGGCTGATGCGGGCAGCCCGGCGAGCGCGGCGCCCTGAACGGCCCGCAGTGCGATCAGCCAGCCCAGCGACGGCGCGAACGGCACGAACAGCCCGACCACCACCGCGACGACCAGCGAGGCCGTCATCATCTGCCGCCGTCCGAACCGCTCGGACAGCGCACTCATCGGCAGCACACAGAGCGCGAGGGCACCCGTCGCCGCGGAGACCGTCCAGCTCGCCTGCCCGGCCGTGGCGCCGAAGGACGCGGAGACGGCGGGCAGCAGCGCCTGGGTGGAGTAGAGGAGTGCGAAGGTCGCGACACCGGCGGCGAAGAGCGCGAAGCTCATCCGGCGATAGCCGGGCCCACCGGGTTCGAGCCGGTCCGCGGTGGCGGTCTCGGCTGCGGTGACAGTGCTTACGGGGGACGACGGGGTCGAGGCGGCCACGACGATGGTGGACGCCCCGGTACTGGCGGGAGGCATGCAAAGAACCTAGGCCGCCCCCTGTTCATGCGTCCAATGCACAAACCCCCGATAATCAATCCCATGGCGCATCAGTACAGCTCACAGCCGCGGCTGTCACCGAGCAGTTACGAAGAAGACATTCGCGCGGTCCTCGCGCCGCGCCTCGCGTACTTCGAGGCCGTCGCCCGCCACGAGCATGTGACGCGCGCCGCACAGGAGCTGGGAGTCCCGCAATCCACGCTCTCGCGGGCCATGGTCCGGCTGGAACAGGACCTGGGCGTCGCCCTGTTCGCCCGCAAGGGCCGCACCGTCGCCCTCACCCCGGCCGGCCGCACCTTCCTGGGCTCCGCGGAACGGGCGCTCGCCGAGGTGGAGAAGGCCGCCGACTCGGTACGGGCCGACGCCGACCCCACCGCGGGCAAGGTCGCCTTCGGCTTCCTCCACACGATGGGCTCGGAAACCGTGCCCGCCCTCATCCGCGCCTTCCGCGCGGACCACCCCCGGGTCCGCTTCCAGCTCGTCCAGAACTACGGCGAAGCCATGATCGAACGCCTCCGCGCGGGCGGCCTCGACCTCTGCCTCACCTCACCCGTCCCGGACGCCCCGGACCTGGTCGCCCTGCGCCTGGACGAACAACGCCTGCGCCTGGTCGTCCCCGACGACCACCGCCTGGCCACCCGCCGCCGCATCCGCCTGGCCGAGGCCGCCGACGAAACCTTCGTCACCCTGGAACCCGGCTACGGCCTGCGCCGCATCACGGACGACCTCTGCACGGAGGCGGGCTTCGTCCCCCGCGTCGCCTTCGAGGGCGAGGAGGCGGAGACGTTGCGCGGCCTGGTCGCGGCCGGCCTGGGCGTGGCACTGCTCCCGCCTCCGGCGGTGGCCCGCCCCGGGGTGGTGGAACTGACGGTGACGGCTCCGCGGGCCGCCCGGGAGATCGGCGTGGCCTGGCTGGACGGCCACCCGGACACCCCACCGGTGGCGGCGTTCAAGAAGTTCCTGCTGTCGCGGCGGGGGCATCTGCTGCCGGACTGAGAGCTCAGGGGGCGGGGGTGGCGGACGCGTACGCGGTGAAGCGCGACCAGGCGGTGGGGGAGACAGCGAAAGGGGTGCGGGCGGTGTCCTTGGAGTCGCGGACGTGGACGGCGCCGGGGCTCAGGGCGATCTCGATGCAGTTGTCGCCGCCACTGCCGCTGTAACTGCTCTTGTACCAGGTTGGTTCGGTACTCATAGCGCTCCTAGCATCTGCTTCAGCAGGCCTGCCGAGGCCTCGTGGCTCAGCGCCTGTGAGCGCATCTTGCCATAGCGCTGGAGCATGGCACTGACCACTTTCGGGTCAGTGAGAAGAGTGCTGCTGTCATGACCCTCGACGTAGCCGAACCAGCTGTTGGCGGGAGTCTCCGCGAGGTACATCTGCCCGTCGATGCCGGAGTGATCCGGCTGCTTGAGCGGCATGACGAGAATCTCGACATTGCGGCGCCGGCCCTGTGTCAGCAGGTTGTCGATGAGTGCAGAAGTGACCTGCGTTCCGCCCAGCTGACGTTCAAGGACGGCTTGCTCGATGATGAACGAGAAGGAGGTGTTGGGGCGCTCGGGCAGAAGATCCTGCCGCGCGAGGCGCGCGGCCACCTGCTGCTCGAACTGGTCCTCCGACAGAGGCGGAAGCCTCCGGTCGAAGACGGCCCGGATATATCCCTCGGTCTGCAACAGCCCCGGAATCCCCCGGCACTCATACGCGTACAGCGTGATCGCCTCTTCCTCGATCCCCGCCCACTGCAGGAACCACGAGGCCAGGCCCGCTTTCCGTCGCAGGCTCCGCGCAGCTGCAGTGAGGACCTTTCCCGCGACGGGACCCAGCGCCTCAGCTGCCCGCTCCGGGAGGGAATCAGGCGGGAACCGCTTGCCCTGCTCGATCTTGGCGATGTAGGCCGGCGAGTACCGCACCCGGGGCGCGAGCTCCTCCTGGGTGAGGCCTGTGGTCTCACGCAGAGCCTTCAGGACGGCGCCGAACGTCCGGAGGCCGTCGGACAGTTCGGTCTCGCTACTTGCCATGGTGCTGTCGTGGTCCGCCGTCATCGCCGCCCCGTCTCCACGCATCGATCAACCCAGCCAGGGTTACGGAACGTTACCCGCCCAGTCCAGGGGGTGAACCAGTACAGCCGGATCTGTATGGGCGTCGTTCCTGCTGGGAGCCGGGGGAGGGGCGGGAGGCTTGGCGCATGACAGCACTGCAAGCCCAACCGTCCGTCACTGCACGTGTGTTCGTCCAGAGGTGCTCGGCCACCCGCCTCGGCGCCACTCTGGCGCGCCGCCTGGTCGTGTGGAAGCTCGACACCTGGGGGTTTCCGTACGGCACCCGGCTCTCCGACGACGTGGCCCTGCTCGTCGCGGAACTCGCCGCCAACGCGGTCCTGCACGGACGCGTGCCCGGGCGCGACTTCGAGCTGCGGCTCGTGTACGCGCACGGAACGGGCGTCGTGCGGATCGAGGTGTCCGACACCCACGAGCGGTGGCCGGAGCTGTCCGCCGTCGAGCAGCCCGACGCGGACGCCGACGGCGGCCGGGGTCTCCTGATCGTCGAGGCCGTCGCGGCCCGCTGGGGAGTGAGCGACCGGGTGGGGCCGGGCAAGACGGTGTGGGCCGAGACGGGGCCGGCAGGCGCGGCGGCGGAAGGAGCCAGGTGACGTCGGATTGTCGCCAGTCTCTTCGCCTCCGGCCCACTACGGTCGGGGCATGTCACGCCGAGGCAGCATCATCGTCCAGAACGCCTGGAAAGCGTTCGCCAGCCATGACGCCGACCGGATCGCCGGGGTGTTCACCGAGGACGCCGAGTGGATCGCACCGCCGGGCAACGCCACTGCCGTGGCCCTGGAGACCCCCAGCCACATGGTCGGCAAGAAGGCGATCGTGCGATTCCTCGCCGATGACTTCCCCCGCTTGTTCGTGCGCGACGTCAGCGTGACGTTCCACGGGATCCACGCCGACGGACCCCGGGTGATCGTGGAGGAGACCATGACGGCGACGCTGGCGGACGGCAACCACTACGCCAACGACTACTGCCTCGTCTTCGAGCTACGGGACGGGCTGGTCCACCGGGTCCGCGAGTACATGGACACGGCCCGCGGGCACCGCATGATCTCCGGACGGGCTCCGGAGCAGCCGTCCGCACCTGGCCACGGGGGGGCCTGACGGTCGAAAAGCCATCACTGCGCCGGGCTCCGGGCTATGAGCAATCGCTCCTCGCCGAGCGTGCCTGCGAGCGTCTGCTCGTCGAGTTCCTTCGGCGTCTCGACCTCGGGGATCCGAGCAGCGGTGCGGAGCTCCGCACGCCCGACAGGTCTGGGAGTGGCCTCATGGCGACCGCATGGTGCAGGGGCGCGAGGCCCTTCGCGACTCCTTCGGTTCGCGGCCCGGGGGACCGGCTGTCGCGTCGGCCGGCCACGGACATCCTGGTCACCCTGGAGTCCGCGGCGAAGGCCACCGCGACCTCCTGCTTCGCCGTCAACCGGGTCGACGGCTGCACGGGCGGCATGGTGGCTCCGCTGCCTCCCGCGGACATCGGCCACTACGAGGACACGTTCCGGAAGGCCGAGGGCCTCTGGCTCCTCGACCACCGGGTGACGTACCTGCCGTTCGGTGGCGAGACCGTGCATCTCGGCCACCCCGGCCGGTCGTAACCACCTCCCTCAACGGACCCGTCCGACGGGCCGGGGCCGCCACCCCTACCGCTTGAACGTCACTTCCTTGGAGTCCTTCTCGCGGTCATACGTGCCGGCGAAGCCCCAGTTCTTCCAGCCCCCGTCACCGTTGTTGATGACGGTGCCGTTCTTGACCGAGAAGATGTCGACCCCGTCCACCACCGCGATGTGCTCCAGCCCGGACACCCCCGAGAAGGACAGGTCGTTGAAGTTCTTCGTCGCGATGATGTTCGTGTCGGGGAAGGTGCGGCTGTACTCGTCGATCAGGGACTGGTTCAGCTCGGCGTCGTCGCCCGGCTTCTTGCCGGAGTAGTCGGTGCCGGGGTACGTCCCCTCCGTGTACTTCGGCGCACCGTCGTTGAAGTTCACCGACTCCGATCCCGTGGAGGTGGAGTCGGCGTCCAGGTCAGCCGGTTCCGGCTTGTCGAAGGTGGCCACCTTGTCGTCGCGGGTGGCGTCGCCGTAGTAGGCCCAGTTGATGTAGCCGCCGTCGCCGTCGTTGCTGAACTTGCCCTTGTCGAAGACGTAGACGTCGAACACGGCGCGGCCCGAGGCGATGTTGTTGCCTTCCTCGTCCTCGGTGTATTCGTTCGAGTTCAGCCGGTAGCGGCTCTGGTTGATGAACGAGTCCGGCTTGTCGATCCAGTGCGAGGACTGCTCCGAGTGCATCGCGACCACGTTGTAGTCGGGGTAGCAGCGCCGCATGTCGTTCACGAGCATCCGGACCGCCTGGGCCGAACCCTCGTTGTCCAGCGGGGAGTAGGTGTTGTAGTAGCGGCTGCGGTCGGGCGGCTCCTCGCCCTCGATCTGGCAGCCCTCGTCGCCGGGCTTCCAGTCCTTCTTCCGCTTGGGTCGGGGCGGGTTGTCGAAGGTGACGGTGCGCCTGTCGTCGCTGATGTCGTAGTAGCCCTTGAACGCGCGGTTCTTCCAGCCGAGGTCCGCGTCGTCGTCCCAGGTGAACTTGCCGGTCTTGAAAGCGTAGACGCGGTACGTCGTGCCGCTGATCTCCACGGTCGAGATCATCGCCGCGCCGTCCATCTGCTGCAGATTTCCCTCGTGCGGCTGCGCGATGACGATGTTGTAGTCCGGGAGGCAGTAGGACAGGTCGTCGAGCGCCGCCTTGACCCGCTTCTCCTTGTTCTTCTCGTTGTTGACCTTGTCGATGATGAAGTTGACCAGGTACGAGTACCCCCAGGCAGCCGCCGTGCTGGTGGGTCCGTTGCCCGGAACGGAGACCTTCGAGTTCGACGAGCGCTCGCGCGGCTCGAAGCACAGGCTGGGCAGCGCGTTGCCCTTGCTGTCGCTCGGCTTTTCGGTGGAACCGTCGTCGGGCTTTCCGCCCGGCACGCCACCGGAGTCGTCTCCGTTGTCGGGGGCTGATGCCGGCTCGACGGATTCGGTGGGTTCGTCGGGGTGGGAGTCGTCGTCGCCGGTGTCGTCGACAGCGTTGTCATCGGCGCATTCGCCGCCGCCGCCCGTTGTCGCCGCGATGCGGCAGATCTGCACGTGCGCGGAGCTGGTGATGTCGCCGCCGATGGTCACGGCGACGATCGCGCCGACCACGGCGACCACGACCCCCAGCATGGCCAGATACTCGATGGCCGACTGCCCGGTGCTCGTGCGTACGCCCTGACGTATCCGTTGACTGCTGTTCACGTCTCACCTCGTCGTGGCTCGCCCCCGAGGAACCGGGGGCGGCAGCCCGCCGGGATACGAACGTAGCGACGAGGTAGGGACCCACCGACAGTGTCCAAAGGCCCACGGCGGGGCCCAAATCGGTGAGTGGGCCTTAACGGGCGCGGTGACACCGCGAAGCGGGCGCCGGGCCCGGCCGTTCGGAGGGCGCTCGAACGTGGCCTTCGGTACAGCCGGACCACCGGCCGGCGAGCGGCTCGTTGCCCTGGCCCAACCAGTGCAGTCCCGGGATGAAGCGGTTTCTGTCAGGGGACGGCATCGGGTGAGTCATGATCATCCCGATGTTGTCATGGCCTTGTAACTGCGCTTCTCTGCGGGTCACGCCATCGGGCAAGGTGGTGGTTGATCAAGCATGCGACCGGTTGGCCGCATCGTTGCTACCAGTCGAGGGACCCCACCATGCTTCGCAGCCACCGCCGCAAGACCGCGCTCACCACCACTGCACTGCTGGCTACGGCGCTGCTCCTCACGGCCTGTCAGGACGGGAACGAGGAGGACGCCGCCGCGTCGAACAGTCCCGCGGTGTCGGATTCGGCGGCCAAGGGCGAGTCCGGCGGCAAGGACAGCGCCACCGCGCAGCCGGACAAGGCCTCGGGTGGCAAGGTGACCGGCAGCTGGGCCGGCACGGTCTCCTTCATGGCGTCGGGCAAGTACATGGTGACCCGCAAGGGTGGCACGGGGCAGGCGTTCTTCACCTCGGAGGACACCGACATCGAGGGTGCGGGCAAGATCTGCGGCGACGCGGACGGCCAGGCCGCGACGCCTTGCAGTGAGGACGACCTGGAGGCCGCGTCCAAGAAGGGCTTCGGGGCCACGGTCGAGCTCAAGGACGGTGTGGCGGTGAGCATCGTCGAGGACCACGCCGACAGCGGCGGCGGGACCGACAAGCCGGGCAGCGACGACTCGGGCAGCGATGAGACGGCCGGGCTCGTCACCGGGACGCTCGGGTACATGGCGCCGGGCAAGTACATCCTGACGAAGCGGCTCGATGGCGGCTCCGACCGTTCGTTCTTCACCTCCGAGGACACCGCCATCAACGGCGCCGGATGGATCTGCGGTGGCGAGGACCAGCAGTCCACGACGACGCCCTGCAGCGAGGACGACCTCGAGGCAGCCGCCAAGAAGGGCGGCATCATCGTCGTCGCCGACATCAAGGACGGCGTTGCCACCACCATCGACGAGAACCACAACTGATTCCGGCGGGTCCGGGCCTGCGTGGGGCGTGAGCCGGCGCAGGCCCGTTCTGCGTTCCGGCCCGGGTGCGCGTCCGTGCGGTGGGCGGTGCGGGGGAGGCCACTGCCTGAAGCGGTCGTGCACCGGGCGCAGTTGCGAACGTGGCCGTGCGTGACCCGAACGCGCCGCTCCCGTGGGCGTGCCCCGGCAGGGCGGCCGGCCCGTTCGGGCCCGCCCCCCTCAGCGCCCCAGTGACTTCCCGAACCCCGCGGCCAGTGGCATCCGCAGCCCCAGGGGCGGCGGGGCCGCGAGTGCGTCGGCGACCGGGCGGGCGTAGGCGTGGGAGAAGAGCGAGCCGCGGATGAAGTCCGCTGCCAGGGCGGCGACTTCGGAGTGGTGCTGACGCAGGGCGTGGCCGTCCGAGTGCACCTCGAAGCGGCAGGTGTTGCGGTTGGACTTCTTGGCGCGCTCCGCGAGCCGGAAGGAGAGCTCCGGGTCGGAGCGGGCGTCGTTGGTGCCGTGCACCAGCAGGACCTGACGGCCGACCAGGTGTTTCACCGGCTCCGGCTCGGCGTCCGGGTCGCCGGGCAGCCACGGGGCCAGGGCGAGGACCGCGCCGACCGCCGGATGACCGCCCGCGCGGAGGGCGGCGCGGCCGCCCATGCCGTGGCCGGCCAGGCAGACGGGGACGTCGCCGTAGCGGCGTACCACCTCGTCCACCGCCCACTCGGCGTCCGCCGCGAGCTGTGCGTCCGTCGTGTTCCAGCCGCGGCAGCGGTAGCGGACGACATGCGCGGTGAGCCCGTCGTCCCGGCCCGCGCGGGCCAGGGTGCGGGCCAGCGGGATCTGGAGGGCGTGCGACAGGGGGGAGGGGCGGCGGTGCGAATGGGGCTCGCCGTCCGGGAGCAGCAGAACCACGCCGCTGACCGCAGTCGGTGCTCCGGCCGTTCTGACGGCCCGTCCCAGCCTCGCAGCAGGCAGGGGTAGTGCGCGCTGTGCCATGACGTAACAGTCTCAGAAGTACGGGTGTACGCCACCCGTATTCGCGGTCACTGTTACGCATCGACGAGCGGCGCTCTACGCGCGTAGGCGTTAGAGTGCGTGGATGATGAGCCCGACCCTCAATGTGCCCGGCCAGGATCAGATCCGGCGTGCCCCCAAGGTCCTTCTCCACGACCACCTCGACGGCGGACTGCGCCCCGGGACGATCGTGGACCTCGCCGCGGCGAACGGATACGAAGGACTTCCGGAGAGCGAGCCGGACAAGCTGGGCATCTGGTTCCGCGAAGCCGCCGACTCCGGGTCGCTGGAGCGGTACCTGGAGACGTTCGCCCACACCTGCGCCGTCATGCAGACCCGTGACGCGCTGGTCCGGGTGGCCGCCGAGTGCGCCGAGGACCTGGCCGCGGACGGTGTCGTGTACGCCGAGATCCGGTACGCCCCCGAGCAGCACCTGGAAGCCGGGCTCTCCCTCGAGCAGGTCGTCGAGGCGGTCAACGAGGGCTTTCGCGAGGGCGAGCGCCGGGCCCGCCGGGACGGCAACCGGATCCGGGTGGGTGCCCTGCTCACCGCGATGCGGCACGCCGCCCGTTCGCTGGAGATCGCCGAACTCGCCAACCGCTACCGGGAGCAGGGCGTCGTCGGCTTCGACATCGCCGGAGCCGAGGCGGGCTTCCCGCCCACCCGGCACCTCGACGCCTTCGAGTACCTCAAGCGCGAGAACAACCACTTCACCATCCACGCGGGCGAGGCCTTCGGGCTGCCGTCGATCTGGCAGGCCATCCAGTGGTGCGGCGCCGACCGGCTCGGCCACGGTGTGCGCATCATCGACGACATCGAGGTCGCCGAGGACGGCAGTGTGAAGCTGGGGCGCCTCGCCTCCTACGTACGGGACAAGCGCATCCCGCTGGAGCTCTGCCCGACCTCCAACCTGCAGACCGGTGCCGCCGCCTCGTACGCCGAGCACCCGATCGGGCTGCTGCGCAGGCTGCACTTCCGGGCCACGGTGAACACGGACAACCGGCTGATGAGCGGTACGAGCATGAGCCAGGAATTCGAGAAGCTGACCGAGACATTCGGATACACGCTCGACGACATGCAGTGGTTCACCGTCAATGCGATGAAATCAGCATTCATTCCTTTCGATGAACGTCTGGCGATGATCAGTGACGTCATCAAGCCCGGATATGCCGAGCTGAAGTCCGAATGGCTCTTCGAGCAGACCGCTGCGACCAGCGTTTCCACCTCGGTCGCCGGCTGATCGGGCACGGTGCGGTAAACGGCCGGGAAGGCGAATCCCGGCCGTTTTCGCGTGTTGTCGATGTTTGCGGGACGGGCAGTGGGCTGACTACGTTGCAGAGCCGCTCACATCCCCTTCCCCAAGGATGAAATTCACATGAAGCAGTCTGCTGTCAGGACTCTCGGCGTCGCCGCTGTCGGTGCCGCTTTCGCCGCTGCCGCCGCCGGTACCGCATCCGCCTCCGCGCTGCCGATCGACACCGCGACCGGCGCCCTGCCCGTCGCCGGCACGCTGGCGGACGCCACCTCGACGCTCCCGGTCCAGGACACCGCCACGGACCTCCTCGGCACCAGCCAGACGGAGGTCGTCAAGGACGTCACCGCTCCGGCCAAGGGCCTCCTCGGCGGTATGCCCACGGGCGCTCTGAACACCGGCGGTCTGTCGGCCAACGGTCTGCCGCTCGGCCGCTGAGACCCGTACGACACACGCCTGTGGGCGGTCACCCCGGCCGGGG